>NZ_JAYXIH010000066.1:0-11500 GCF_036016755.1 Aurantimonas sp. A3-2-R12
CGGGCCTTCGAGAGGCAAGCAACCGAGGCTGTCGCCACGGCGGCCAGGAACCAACGCCCATTCAGCTTCTAAACTGATCCAGCGTCGGCGGGAGGTTGCCTGATGAGCAATGAGGCCCCCGAGATCCTGCTTTCCCACTATCTCAAAACCCTCAAGCTGCCGACCTTCCAGCGCGAGTACCAGAAGCTGGCCCGGCAATGCGCCACCGAAGGTGTGGATCACATTGGATATCTGACCCGGCTTTCCGAACGGGAGATGATCGAACGGGACCGCCGCAAGGTCGAGCGCCGCATCAAGGCGGCTAGGTTCCCGGTCGTCAAAAGCCTGGAAAGCTTCGATTTTACCGCTATCCAGAAGCTCAACAAGATGCAGGTGCTGGAACTGGCGCGTTGCGAGTGGATCGAGCGGCGCGAGAACGTGATCGCCCTGGGGCCCAGCGGCACGGGGAAAACCCATGTTGCGCTCGGCCTCGGTCTGGCCGCATGCCAGAAGGGCCTATCCGTCGGCTTTACCACGGCCGCCGCTCTCGTCAGCGAGATGATGGAGGCACGTGACGAGCGGCGTCTGCTCCGCTTCCAGAAGCAGATGGCCGCCTACCAGCTCCTCATCATAGACGAACTGGGCTTCGTGCCGCTCTCCAAGACCGGGGCGGAGCTGCTGTTCGAGCTGATCTCGCAACGATATGAGCGGGGTGCCACCCTGATCACCAGCAATCTTCCGTTTGACGAATGGACGCAAACCTTGGGGTCCGAACGTCTGACCGGCGCGCTGCTCGACCGCATCACCCACCACGTCAATATTCTCGAGATGAATGGCGACAGCTATCGTCTCGCACAAAGCCGCGCCCGAAAGGCCGGCTGAGACACCTCAAAAATCGCCACGCGCACATGAGACCACCGGGAGGGCGGAGCCCGAGCGGGGGGCTCATGTGCCTGCCATAAGTGGCCTGGTTTTGCTCCGCCTAATGGCCGGATTTTACTCCGCCGTTGACATTCGACCTGCCAAGTGCGCATGTCATGCCGCGCCCGCGCCGCCTGATGCCGATTGCGCGCTGCCCGATTGCGTCGGAGCGCCGCCAATGTCGCGGTCAGATGCTTTCGTAGATCGCCGCGATTTGCTGCGAAAGAACGCGGCCCCACGCTTGGCCCAGGACTCCCTCCTTCCGGCATCCGTTGTTTCAGCCAGCACGATGAGCGCGCCCGCCAGCTCCTCGGCGCTGAACGCATCGGCTCCGGTGGCGATCACCAATTCGCCGAGTTGTTGCACCTTGCGGGTCTTCAGTTCCCGCGCCTGTTAGCACAAAAAAAAATCATTTTAAACCGCGAAACGCAGACAGCTTTGTCTTAGCGTTGGTTCTACGGGCTACCAAACCAGTTTTGGCTGGCCTGCGGAGAAAACCTCACGCCCTGAACATTTTCAGGGCAGGTCCAGAGGTTTTCGGTTCGCCGCCGGTCAGATTCCTCCTGCCGTGCAAATCGAGAAACGAGCCGACCGCTGCTCCAACGTGAGCAGGTCCTTGCTACGTCTCACCTATGGGTATGTGAGCCGGAGATGGTTCACGCCTTCTCTCGCGCAAATCTAAACTGTGTGCGTGGTTGAACATTGATCGGGCTTCGACCCGGCGTCTCACTTCAACCCGACAATCGTGCCGCCGCCGCGCGCAAGGACACAAAGGAGATAAATGATGCTGAACCGCAGCCGGTTGTTCACGAGCGAGTCCGTATCCGAGGGGCACCCGGACAAAGTCTGTGACCGTATTTCGGACGAGATCGTGGATGCGTATCTGGCCGCCGATCCGCAATCACGCGTTGCCTGCGAGACGCTGGCCACGACTAATTTCATATGCGTTGCCGGCGAAGTACGCGGTCCCTCCGATGTGCTGAAGGGTATCGAGGAACGTGTCCGCAATGCCGTACGAGACATTGGCTATGAACAGGACGGCTTCCACTGGAAGAACAACGAAATCGTCGTGAAACTGCACGAGCAATCAGCTGACATAGCGATTGGTGTCGATGGCGGCGTGGACAAAGATGAGGGCGCTGGCGATCAGGGTATCATGTTCGGCTACGCTTGCACCGAGACGAAGGAGTTGATGCCCGCTCCTATCGTCTTCTCCCACCGCATCCTGCAGCTCATGGCCGAGGCTCGACGCGCCGGCCAAGAACAGTTCCTCGGCCCGGACTCCAAGAGCCAGGTCACCTTGCGCTACGAAAACGGAAAGCCGGTCGCCGTCGATTCCATCGTCGTCTCGACGCAGCATGTCGAGGGGCTTGATCAGGCAACGGTGCGTGAGATCGTCAAACCCTATATCGCCAGGGCACTGCCCCAGGGGTGGGCTTGTCCGGAGGACAAGCTTCTGGTGAACCCGACCGGCCGTTTCGTCATCGGTGGCCCAGACGGCGACTGCGGCCTGACCGGCCGAAAGATCATCGTCGACACCTATGGCGGCGCGGCGCCTCATGGCGGCGGTGCATTCTCGGGCAAGGATCCGTCGAAAGTCGACCGCTCCGCGGCCTATGCGGCCCGCTGGCTTGCGAAGAACGTTGTCGCAGCCAGGCTGGCCGACAAGTGCCAGATCCAGATAGCCTACGCCATCGGGGTCGCCGAACCGGTCGCGCTCTATATCGAGACCTTCGACACGGCAAAGGTCGACACGGAGAAGCTCGAGGAAACACTGCGCGACATGGTCACCCTGACGCCGCGCGGTATCCGAACCCAACTCGGTCTCAATCGGCCGATTTATGCCCGAACGGCCGCCTACGGCCATTTCGGCCGCGCCGCGGAGAACGACGGAGCTTTCTCCTGGGAGCGTTTGAGCCTCGCAGACGAGTTGGCGCGGACGTTCGGTGGTGCGGCTCAGGCCGCTGAATAAATCAGCTTCCACGTTCGGGGGTCTGCATCTCGAGATGCGCCTTAAAGCGCCTTGAGATGCAGGTCGGCATAATTTGATAAACACACGAAGGATCCAGATCATGACGGATCGCTCTCTGGATATCGTCGGGGTGGGCAACGCCATTGTCGACATTTCTAGTGAATGTTGATGCAGCCACACTCACCAAGTATGGCCTGGAGAAGGGAGTGATGCATCTCGTCTTCGACGAGAACACGGTGTGGCAGCTATACGAAGATCTTGGACCGGCGATGGAAAGCTCGGGTGGCAGCGTTGCCAACACTGTTGCCCATATGGCGGATGTGGGGCTGGCCTGCGGCTTTGTCGGCAAAACCGCCCAGGGATCAATTCGGCAAGGTGTTCGCGAGCGATCTCAGGTCCATCGGCATCGACCACTGTGTCATGCCGGCGACGGATGGCGAAGGCACCGGCCGGTGTCTGGTTCTCATCACCCCAGATGGCGAGCGCACGATGTGCACTTTTCTGGGAGCCTCAGTGTCACTCGATGCCACTGACGTCGTCGCTTCGATGCCCAAGCGCTTCGGCACCGTCTTAATCGAAGGTTATCTGTGGGACGCCCCGCACGGTCCGGCTGTCATTGATGCTGCACTCGATTGCGCAGATGCCGCGGACGCCAGAATTGCGGTGACGCTCTCCGATCCCGGTTGCGTCGAACGCCACCTGGACGAGATCCGCGGCTTCGTCGATCAGTATTGCGATATCCTTCTCGCCAACGAGGCTGAAGCTTATGTTCTAGCCGGCGAAAGCGATCTTGAGGCGATGCTGGATCATGTTGCCGAGAACGTTCCGCTCGCCGTCGTGACACGCAGCGAACGCGGATCGGTCATAGTGAGCAATAGCACACGATTTTGGACTCCGGCGGTGCCGGTGGACAGCTTGGTCGACACAACCGGAGCCGGCGACGCTTATGCGGCGGGGTTTCTCGCAGCGCTTCTCAAGGGCGCCAGCCCTGCGGAGGCCGGAACTGCGGGGGCCGTCCTGGCTGCCCGAGTGATTGGCCACTTCAGCGCAAGGCAAAAGCCGCAACTGTTTCCATGTCCTGTTGGAAGCACGCGAACTGGAGACGACACGATTATTGCGCGCGCACAGGGCGTGAATGCGCTCCGTCAATCGCAATACGGTAAGACTAAAACATAGGAGATGTTATGTTGGACAATATGACTTACGATAATACTGGCAAGATAAATATGAGTGACATTTACAACAAACCTGATCCATTTATCTATTTTTCAACGCTATCTGAACTCGGCTACCGGATACCTCAGGAAGCAAAGCCACGATTTCAACAATTGATCGAAGCTCGGCGAAATGCCACCAAATCCGACAGCACAAAAGTCGTTGATCTGGGCTGTTCCTATGGGGTCAATGGTGCCCTTTTGAAGCATGGGCTATCCATGGACGAGCTCTACCGGCTGTATGCAGAGATCAACGATCCTGAGACGCTTCTTGCACGTGATCGTGAGCTCTACGCCGCGCCGGTGGATCCAGCGATCGAAATGGTGGGCGTTGATCTAGCCGAGCGCGCTGTTTCCTACGCGGTCGAAGTGGGAATGCTGGACGCTGGCGTTGTGACTAATCTCGAGACGACGGATCCGACGCCAATGGACGCCGCGTCACTTGAAAACACCGATCTCATCATTTCAACGGGTTGCGTCGGCTATGTCAGCGAGGTCTCGCTGGAACGGCTCCTGCGATCAAGCCTCGACAGTCGTCCATGGATGGCGCACTTCGTATTGCGCATGTTTGATTTCGGAGCTTCCGAGGAAATGCTGGCGCGTCACGGCTATGTCACGGAAAAAGTGACTGGTGTTTTCCCTCAGCGCCAATTCGCGTCGTCGGAAGAGCGCCAGCAGGTGCTCGACAAACTGGACGGGATGGGGCTCGATGCCACCGGTATCGAAACGACGGGCTGGTATTTCGCGGAACTTCATGTCGCCCGGCCAGAAGAGGTCGCAAAAGCGATGCCGATTGATAAGATACTTCCAAGCAGAGATCTGCAGATCGCCTGATCAACTTGCGGGATTTCCTTCTTGACCGGCCTTGAAAGGGTCAATACCGGCGTCATTCGATTCATGTGGATTCCTGCTGACGCCACAGCCGTCAAAGTCGCCGCCATAAACATGCAGCGACGACAGACACTTTGAATTTGTGAAGGTCTGGGTCTGACGTAGCTCTGGCACATGCATGAACGCCGCTCGGTCTATCCGCTCGCCTCCAGGCACCAAGAAGCCGTTCCAGATTCGAAAGACTGCCCGTGTAACCGCGCTGCTTGATGTCGTGGAATAGATATCGGCCACAGCGATTGCCATCTTTCCAGGCTTGGGCGAGGAATGCCTCAAAGTAGAGGGCGATGTCGGCTTCAACGTTGCCCTGCGTCGGTCGGGCGGCCTGCGTGCATGCAACGCCACCGGTTAACTCGAAGGAATAGCGCACTTCCTGAGCCTGTGCCGCCAGGTCCTGAAGGCGACGATTGTGCCCCAATGGAGGTGGTCACACAGAAACGCCGATTGGCGCACCCCACTGTTGTCGCCGATGCATCCTGGGGGAGCGGGAAAAAGGTGAGGGTCAAGCCGCAAGGGCAAACTTGGCTTGTTTGAGCCGGCCGTCGGCAACTGCGGCGCGGACCTGAAGGACCCGGTGAGCGCCGACCGGCGACCAGCGCATTTGGCGCTTCTTGTTCATGCGGGCATTGACGAGGCTGTTGGCAGCACTTTCGGCGGGGGAACTGGAAATCGGTTCACCGGACCAATATCGATGGCAGTAGTCGACAATCGACGTCGCGTTCTGGACCAAGTAGGGCCACGGCAAGGATTCGCACCAAATCCTCACACATGGACGGCTTCAGTTGCCTGACGCTTGGCCTGTCGGCGCTGTGGCAGCGTAAACGGCAGCGGCGCGGGCGGCATCGACATATCGAGCACGTAGTTCCCGAACCGGTTGATGTGCCCGGTCTGGTAGGGACTTAACGTTGCGATCCCCTCGGGGCTGACCGCGTCGCCGAAACCGTCGGCCGCGATGCCGTCCAGCGCGCGCGTCATGCCGATCGCCGTGTGGAAGATGAGCAGATTGGCGACGAGGTGGTTGTATTTGATCATCTTGCGCTGCTCGTCGCGCGCCGCCGCGGTCACGAGCCCGCCACCCCCGAACCCCGCCCACTGCGCATAGCGGTTGAAGTGCTCGCTCTTGTTGGTGGCGGCGCCGATCGTGCGCCTGAGATCGACCGATCCGATATAGCGAAGTAGAAAGCCGGTGCGGATCGCGCGGCCGAGCTCGCGGAAGGCGAAGTAGAGCCGGTTCTTGCGGCTGTAGGTTCCGAGCCGGCGCAGGATCGCCGACGTGATGTTTCCCCGAATTGGTGGACACGGGTTTAGGCCATTTGTCGTTCGGCCTGTTCCGGGGTCCTATATGCGAGAGCGGAGTGGATCCGCTGTCGATTATAGTAGCCCTCGATATACGCGAATAGCTCGCGTTTGGCGTCCTCGCGGGTCGACCATCGCCGTTGGTGAGCGAGTTCGACCTTGAGAGTGTGGAAGAAGCTCTCCATGGGGGCATTATCGTAACAACATGCCGTTCGGCTCATCGACGATTTTGCTTTCATTGCGGCGAGTTGGTTGCCGTACGCCTCGGATGCGTACTGGCTGCCGCGATCGGAATGGCAGATCAGGCCCTCGGCTGGTCGTTGCCGCTGCGCGGCCATCATCAAGGCGGCCAGCGGCAACTCGGTACGCATGTGGTCGCGCATCGACCAGCCAACGATCTTTCGGGTCGCCAGGTCGAGCACGGCAGCGAGATACAACCACCCTTCGCCGGTCGCGATATAGGTGATATCGGCCAGCCAGATGCGGTTCGGCGCCGCCGCGACGAACTCCTGCTTCAAAAGGTTCGGTGCGATCGGCAGATAGTGCCGGCTGTCGGTCGTGCACGGCCTGAACCGGCGNACCCTTCGCCGGTCGCGATATAGGTGATATCGGCCAGCCAGATGCGGTTCGGCGCCGCCGCGACGAACTCCTGCTTCAAAAGGTTCGGTGCGATCGGCAGATAGTGCCGGCTGTCGGTCGTGCACGGCCTGAACCGGCGGCCGGCAAGGGCACGGATACCGTGACGCCGCATCAGCCGTGCGACACGCCCACGGCTTGCTATCCCGCCTTCTGCACGAAGCGCGGCATGCATTCTGGGACTGGACTTGCATCGGAAAAGTGGAGGGTTCCCAATGAAGGACGAGGAACTCCGCGATGCAAAAGAGACGATTTACGAAAGAATTTGAAGCCGAGGCCGTTCGGCTGGTGCAGAGCAGTGGGCGCACGCAGCGCGAGGTCGCCGACGATCTTGGGATCGGGCTGTCAACACTGGTGCGCTGGATAGGTCGCAGCCGGGACCGGTTGATCGATGAGCCGCCGAAGGCTGGTTCGGAAGATGTCGCGGCCGAGTTGAACCGGCTGCGCCGGGAGAACGAGATCCTTCGGCAAGAACGCGATATTCTCAAGCGCGCCACCGCTTTTTTCGCCAGAGAGGGAAGTCGATGAGGTTCTCGTTCATCGATGCGAAGAAGGCAGAGTTCCCCATCAACCGCATGTGCAAGGTGCTCGACGTCAGCCCGAGCGGGTTCCACGCCTGGAAGGATCGACCGGCCTGCTGCCGACAGCAGCACGACATGGTGCTGCTCGCCCATGTGCGATCGGCATTTAAGCTATCGAGCGGCACCTATGGAAGCCCGCGTATGACGCGTGAACTGCAGGACGACGGTCATCCTGTTGGCCGTCGCCGCATAGCCCGGCTGATGCGCGAGAATGGCCTGGTCGCCCGCCAGAAGCGCCGGTTCAAGCGCACCACCGACAGCGAACACTCGTGGCCTGTGGCGCCGAACCTGCTCGACCAGGTATTCGAGGCCGAGGCGCCCGACCAGAAGTGGGGCGTCGATATCTCCTACATCTGGACCAGGCAAGGCTGGCTATATCTCTCGATAGTCCTCGACCTGTTCTCCCGCCGTGTTGTCGGCTGGACCACCAGTGACCGGCTGCATCGAGCCTTGGCCCTGTCGGCTCTCAGGAAGGCCCTGATCATGCGCCAGCCTGCGGCCGGTCTGATCCACCATTCGGACCGCGGCAGCCAATATTGCGCCGTGGACTATCAGGGCGAACTTCGCAAAAACGGCATCCGCATCTCCATGTCGGGCAAGGGAAACTGCTACGACAACGCCATGGTCGAGACGTTCTTCAAGACACTCAAATCCGAGCTGGTCTGGCGAACCCGTTTCCAAACCAGACAGGACGCCGAGCAGGCCATTGCCCGTTACATAGACGGATTCTACAACCCTGTGAGGCGACACTCCGCACTCGACTATCAAAGCCCGGTGCAGTTCGAAAACGCCGACGTCAAATGAAACAATGCCTCTCCACGAATGCGGGGCAAGTCCACCTTGCCTTCGACGCTCAAGGAAATCGGCGCCGCCTCGCGATCACGCCCGCGGACCGTGAGCGCATCGCGGGTAAGCCGCAAGTCGAGCGAATGCCCCCGATAGCGAATGCGCATATCAAGCCGATCCATTTCCTGCGGCAGTTCCGGATTGAGCCGCAGAACATCGCCTTTTACTTCAATCCCGGTGGATACGCGCTCTACCAGGTCGACGCTGCCCGCCATGGCTCCAAGGTGCACCCCTTCCGAGGTGGTTCCCTGCTGGATATCGGCCACGTCGCTTTGCAGCGCCTCGAACAGTCTCTTCCAGGCCGCGGCGTGAACGCTCGCCGTCCTGGTCAAGACGCCATCAAGATCGAACAGAACAGCGTCGTGGTCCCGTGGCGAGAGCGTACAAGACGGAGCCGCGCCACCCGCCGACGAACTCATAGTTTGACGCGCTTCAAAAGCTGCGCGTTGATCGCCACCACGACCGTGCTCGCCGACATCAGCACCGCGCCTACGGCTGGTGTCAGCAAGATGCCCCACGGCGCCAGGACGCCGGCGGCAAGGGGTATCGCGAAGATGTTGTAGCCCGCCGCCCACCAGAGATTCTGCACCATTTTCCGGTATGTGGCCCGGCTCAGGGTGATGATCCGGGGGATGTCACGCGGATCGGATCTCACCAGAACGATGTGCCCGGCCTCGACGGCGACGTCCGCGCCCGCGCCTATCGCGATCCCGATATCGGCGGTGGCCAGCGCCGGCGCATCGTTCACGCCGTCGCCGATCATCGCGACCTTCTTGCCCTGGGCCTGAAGCTCTCGGACCTTGGAGGCCTTGTCCTCGGGCAGCACTTCCGCGAACACGGTGTCAATGCCGAGTTCCTTGGCGACGGCATCGGCCACGGCCTGCGCGTCACCGGTCAGCATGGCGACCTGGATCCCCCGTTCGTGCAGCGCCGCGATGGCTTCGCGGCTCTCTTCGCGGATCGCGTCCGCCACGGCGTACACGGCCAGGGCCTTGCCTTCGCGAACGAGATAGATCGCGGCCTGTCCGCGGTCGGCCGCGGCCCCGGCGGCCTCCAGAAGCGCCGGCGGCACCTGGACATCTTCCGCCTTTAGGAGCGCCGGGCCGCCCATGTGGTATTCCGCGCCGTCGATCATGGCCGCCACACCCTTGCCGGTAATCGCGCGGAAGCCGTCGGCGGCAGGAACGTCGATGCCTTTGTCCTCTGCGGTCTTCACGATGCCCCGGGCGATCGGATGCTCGGACTCGGATTCGATGCCGGACGCGATCCGAAGCGCCTCGTTCTCATCCAGCCCGTCCGCGACGGACATGGCCACGACCCGGAACTCGCCGAGCGTCAACGTGCCCGTCTTGTCGAAGATCACGGTGTCGAGGTTCCGGGCCTCCTCGAGTCCACGCCGGTCCCGCACTAGAAGCCCGTTGCGAGCCCCCAGCGTCGTTGAGATGGCCACCACCAACGGCACGGCCAGACCAAGCGCGTGCGGGCAAGCGATCACCAGAACCGTCACCATCCGCACCACGGAGAAGTCGATGGCTGCTCCTAAAGACTGCCATACCACGATGGTGATGGCCGCAGCGGCGATCGCCACGACGGTCAGAAGCCGGGCTGCGCGATCCGCGAGGTGCTGCGCTCTGGACTTGGACTTCTGCGCATCGGCCACGAGCCGCATGATGCCGGAGAGCTTGGTCTTCTCTCCCGTCCCGGTGACCTCGACGCGCAGAGATCCCTCTCCATTGATCGTGGCGGCGATCACCTCGTCGCCTTCCCGCTTTTTCACCGGCCGGGATTCGCCGGTGATCATCGCCTCGTTGACGTCGCTCTCTCCCTTTCGCACCACGCCGTCCGCGGGCACGCTCTCGCCCGGGCGCACCAGCACGAGGTCTCCGTTCTCCAGTGCGGTGACGGCGACCTTCTCCTCGCCCCCGTCGGTGATCCGCGTCGCGGTGTCCGGAAGGAGCTTCGCCAGTTCCTTCAATGCCCCCTCGGCCTGATTGATGGACCGCATCTCGATCCAGTGGCCGAGGAGCATGATCGTGACTAGCGTGGCCAGTTCCCACCACAGCGCATTCGCATCGATCAACCCGAGCTGAACGACCCACGAGAATAGGAAGGCAACCGTGATGGCGAGCGAGATGAGGGTCATCATTCCCGGCAGTCGAGACCGCAGCTCCCGCCACGCTCCCTGCAGGAACACCAGGCCACCGTAGACGAAGACGACCGTGGAGAGCACGGGGCCGATCCAGTCCGACCCGGGAAACGCCGGGGCCCGGTAGCCGAGAAGCTCCTGGATGTGGGCCGACCAGATGACCACCGGAACGGTGAGAGCGAATGAAAGCCAGAAGCGGTCCCGGAACATTGCGGGGGAGTGGCCCTCGTGCTTGTCATGATTCCCGTGGCCGACATGGTTGGAAGCCGCTCCGGGCTTGTCGGGCTGCGCGACCGGCGCCGATTTTGGCGCGGCCGACGTGAGCGCGGATGCGGCGGCCGCCGGCGCGGCCGGGGAAGGATTCGGTGCGGCGGCTACCGGTGTGGACGGCGCTGCGGCCGGCATCACTTTGTCTTGTTGTTCGTTTCCTGTAGAAGCGGCGGTCGTGGCGACAGCGGCGTCCGGGGCTGATTTCGGTGCAGCGGATGCGGAGGTTGCAGGTGGCACGCCCGGTGCCGTGTGGCCTTCATGACCCTCGTCCGTCGTAACGGCGGCGGGCGCGGTGGAATCATAGCTGCGTTGGCGCACGGACGCCTTGATATCGGCGACCTTGAGGCGGGTTTCGTCGTAGCGGACTGTGGCGCTTTCCGCTGCGTAATTTACTGTAACGCTTTCAACGCCCGGCACCTCGCCAATCCGCTTTTCTACTTCGTCCACGCTCCATACTGACAGCATGTCGCCCACTTCGATTACGCTCGTTTTCATCGCGTCTCCCTCCCGTGGGGTCCACTGAGGCGTCAGGTCTATCAACCTCAGTCAATCGCATGCCGCGTGGTCGCTCTCAAAAAAGGCGAAGGAGCCCTGAAGTGGCCATGTCGTAACCTGCTGCACGCGCAGCCCTTTCCGTCTCTCAGAGCCTGATTCAAAAGTTCAGCAATAGATCCAATATCTTGCGATGCGCCTCGTGAGCATTCGGATGCTGGCGATGAGCGTCCAGGCCGTTGCGCTTTCGATTGATCGC
>NZ_JAYXIH010000067.1:0-11285 GCF_036016755.1 Aurantimonas sp. A3-2-R12
AAATCTGATGAAACAGCCTTTCCCATGAAGCACCTCCTGCTCACAGAGAATCAAACCGAACATCAAATGGGAACCCGTCGATTCAAATTATTCGCCGGATGCTCTAGTGCCTGGAGCAAGGATCGCCGAGTGCAACGCAGCGTCAATGGAGACGGGACGCGTCGCTGGACCTCGTTCGCGGGCAATGCTAATGCGACCATCGTTCCCGAGAGCATCGGACCAAAATTGGGAATCCGGTTTTTGGATCATTCCGATGCTCAATCAAAGCGGCAGAGCGCCCTTTGTGCGTCCGGATGGACGCACGGCGCACTAGGAGTGAACCCGATGATCCTTCGCCGACGACGAGTAAAGGTCCGCGCCCCAGCGCATTGACCGCCGTCGTCCGCCGGATTTCCCCAATCGTATTGGGAGCCTTGCGTGCGGCGCCATCGTCCGCCCGAACTGGTTCTCTTCCGATGTTTCACCTCTCCGATGTCCGGTATCTGCCGGAGCACCCCGACCACGACCCGACCATCGACGCGATCGCCGACGAGGCGTTCGGGCCCGGTCGCTTCGCGCGTGCCGCCGAGCGCGTCCGCGAGATGGCACCGCACGACCGGGCGCTCTCCTTTGTCGCCCTGTTTGCAGAAGAGATCATCGGATCGGTCCGGCTGACGCCGATCGCGATTGGGGCGACTCCGTCGCTGATGCTGGGACCGCTCGCCGTGCGTCCGACCTTCAAGAACCGCGGCGCGGGCAGGGCGCTGATGCGCCTCGCCGCCGAGGCCGCGCGGGAAAAGGGCGAGGGGTCGATCATCCTGGTCGGCGATCCGCCCTATTACGCGCCGCTCGGCTATCGTCCGCTTCAGCGCGGATCGGTGCTGATGCCGGGGCCGGTCGATCCGGCGCGTTTGCTCGGGCTGGCTCTGCTGGAAGGCATGCTCGAAGGCGTTTCGGGACGGGTCGGGCCGCAGCGCATTTGATCGCAGCCCGACTGCGGCGGTCCGACGCGCCGCGTGAGCGCTTCGGACCGCCGGCACGAGCCATCGACCTATTGAATCGCCTTCTGCTCGGCGGGGTCGATGAAATAGAAATGCATGTCGTAATGCGGCACCTCGAAGCCCTCATGGCCATTGGCCTCGAAGCCGATATTGATATGGTTCACCGGCGGCATTCCAGGGACCCCGGACAGGTCGGTCCAGGACTTTCCGGCGCTGAACTCCTCCTGGGACATCATGAATTCCAGGCAGACGACCTTGCCCTCGTGAACGCAGTAGATCGGACCGAGCGGAAGATCGCCCGGATTGGCCCAGTGCTCGCCCATGCCGGGAATCACCGGTGACACCTGGATCGTGCCCTCAGGCAGAATGTCGGTCCCCGGAAGCCCTTCGCCGGCCTGTTGGGCGTAAGCGGAAATTGACGATACCGCCAACAGGCCGGCGGCGGCTAGAAGCGTTTTCATCGGCCTCTCGCAAGAGGGCTTGCCGACGGAGCAAGCCGAGATGGATCGGACTGCTACCCTTGCCGTCGCGGGGTCAGGTCGGCCCCGGGAGCAGTCGCAGCGTTCTGCCGCAGCGTAAGTTTTCGTGGAATTTGCGCAAAAATCAAGCGAGCCGGCGTCCGACAGGTCGGGTCCACCCTTGCTGGGGGCATTTGATTCCTCGCAGAGGAGGCCTACCGCCCTTCGCGATACCAGGTCGCCGAGAGTGCCAGGAGCAGCACCGCCAGGCCGAGGAAGCCGGCGAACAGCGGCGTCCGGTCGACGCCCCTGAGCACGGTCTCCTCGGTCTTCCGTAGCCCGATCCAGTCGCGGCCATCGGCATCCGCCCTGCCGCTGACCGGCACGATGCGCGGTACATCGATGTCGCCGGACGCCCCGGCCAGCCGGCGGACGCTGCCGCGCGTCGCGTCAGTGATCGGTTCCAGCTTTTCCGTCGTCGAGATCGCTTCGCGATATTCACGCGGATTGACCGGCCCGACATTGGCCAGAGCGCGCAGGTCGCCATTGGCGGCCTGGAACAGCCCGAGTTCGTCGGTCTCCAGCACACCTTCGTAGCGGCCGGCGCCGACTTCCTCCATCGGCACGCTGACCGCCTCGCCGGACGGCGTCAAAACGGTCGCGGGTCCGGGCGCCTCGCCGATCGTCTGGCGGGTGACGAGAAGGTCGGAGCCGCGCGCCTCGGCGTCCAGCGCCTCTTCCTCCAGCTCCGGCTCCTTCATCAGCCAGTGGGCAAGGCGGCGGAACAGCGCCACATGCGGGCCGCCGCCCTCGAAGCCGCGCGACCACAGCCATTCGTGATCGGACAGAAGCAGCGCGATGCGGCCTTCCTCGACCCGGTTGAGGACGAGGAGCGGCTTGCCGTCTGGCCCGTTCATCACCGTCTCGCCCTCGGGTTCGCCGACGTCGATCGAACGGAACCACGGGCTCCAGTCCGGCGGTTCGCTGTCCGAGCCCGGCAGGTTCCGCGTCACCGGGTGCTTGCGGCCGAGGTCGGATATTCGCGGATAGAACGCCTTCTTTTCGATGCCGCCGGTCGGCATCGCCGGCAGCACCGCCTGCAACGGCGTGGTCGCGACACTTTCGTTGCCGGCATATTCCGGCCCGGCAGCAATCAGCATCGCCCCGCCGTTTTCGACATATTGGGCGATGTAGTCGAAATACAGCGCCGGCAGCACGCCGCGCTCCTGATAGCGATCGAAGATGATCAGGTCGAAATCGTCGATCTTTTCGACGAACAGTTCGCGGGTCGGGAAGGCGATCAACGACAGCTGGTCGATGGGCGTGCCGTCCTGCTTTTCGGGCGGGCGCAGGATGGTGAAATGGACGAGATCGACGGCCGCATCCGACTTCAACAGGTTGCGCCAGGTGCGCTCGCCCGCGTGCGGTTCGCCGGAAACCAGCAGCACCCGCAAATTCTCGCGAATGCCGTCGACGACCGCGATCGCCCGGTTGTTGACCGGGGTGATCTCGTCGGGATCACGCGCGGCGGAGAGTTCCAGGATGTTCTTGCCTGACCGCGGCAACTGGAAGGTAAATTCGGCCTCGCTGCCGGGGCGGACCTGCTCGCGGGCGATCAGGTCGCCATTGAGGAATATCTGCACCTCGACCGGCGCGTCCGAGGCTTTCGGACCCTCTTCGATGACCCGGTAGCGCAGGCGCTGGTCCTCATCGACGAGACCGAAGCGGGGGCTGGTCGTCACCTCGATGCGGCGGTCGAACTCGTCCGGCCGGCCGGTGACGAGGCCATGGACCGGCGCGTTGAAGCCGAGCGCCTGCGCTTCGGCCGGAATGTCGTGGATCTGGCCGTCCGTGACCATGATCGCGCCGGCCACCCGCGCCGGCGCAACGTCCTTGAGCGCGCCCGCGAGCGCGCCGAACAGCGCGGTGGTCGCGTCGCTGGACGGCGCATTGCCCGATCGTGCCTCGACGGTGCGGACTTCGAACTCGGGATAGCGGGCGAGACTCGCCTTCAGCGCCGCCTCGGCCGCGTCGGTCTGCGCTGTGCGCTCGCCGATGGTCTGGCTCTGGCTGCGGTCGAGGACGAGCGCGACGACGCTCTTCAACGGGTCGCGCTGTTCGCGCAGGACGACCGGGTTGAGCAGCGCCAGCAACAGCGCGGCGATGGCGAGGATGCGAATGACTGCGCCACGCATTCGGGCAAAGATCAGCGCCAGCGCCAAAAGCACCGCCGGCACCGCCAGGATGGCGATCACCGTCCAGGAGAAGAACGGCGCGAAGTCGATCGACCAGGTCATTGGCCGAGCCTTTCCAGCAGCGCCGGCACATGCACCTGATCGGCCTTGTAGTTGCCGGTGAGCACATACATCACGATGTTGACCCCCGCCCGGTAGGCGTATTCGCGTTGCGAGGGGTCGGACGAATCCGTGGGAAACAGGAACAGGCCCTGTGCGTCGACCGCCCAGGCGCTGGCGAGATCGTTGGCGGTGATCATGATCGAGGAGACGCCGTCACCGCCGCGCGCCGGCCGCGAGGCCCCGTCCGCGTCGCGCACCAGCGATTCCACCCACAGCTCGGACCCGGTGTGCCGACCTGGGAAATCGCCCATGATGTAGAACGCCTTGGTCAGCACGTGATCCGAGGGCACCGGCTCCAGCGGCGGGATGTCGAGATCGGCGAGGATGTCGCGCAGCCGCCGCTGGCCAGCCGAGACGCCGCCGCCGGACAGGCCCGCCAGCGTGTCGTCGGCGACGTCGAAGAGCACGGTGCCGCCCTGTTTCATATAGGCGTCGATCCGGCTCACCGCCGCCTGATCCGGCATCGGCGCGGCGGGATCGATCGGCCAGTAGATGATCGGATAGAAGGCGAGTTCGTCGGCGGCGATGTCGACCCCGATCGGATCGCCCGGCTCCAGCGCGGTCTTCGCCGCGATGTATTGGCTCAGTCCGGACAAGCCGGCGCGGGAAATGTCGTCGGTCGCTGCATCGCCGGTTTCGACATAGGCGAGATGGGTGGTTTCGGTGGCCTCGATCGCCTTTTCGACGTCGAAGGGCAGGTCGATCGAGGCCGGTGCGCCGGTCTCGGCAGTCTGTGCCCGTCCGGGGTCAATGGAAGCGGCGAGCGCCACGGCCGCCACAAGGGCGATCACCGGCAGCGCGGCCGAGCGGCGTTTGGCGAGTGTCGTTCCAATCCGCGAGAACGCTCCGTTCAGCCACAACAGCGCCAGTGCGTCGAGCGCGAACAACACCAGCGCGGCGGCGAACAGCCACGGCGTCAAATCGACGGCGTCCTCGCCGCCATAGCCGAGCGTCTGCACCGGCGCGCCGAGATCGAGCGGGGGCAGGGGCTTCAGTTCGGTGCCCGCCGGCAAGAGATTGTGGGCGATATAGCCGTCCTCGGTGCCGTAAAGACCCGGCGGATTTTGCAGCGTCACCGGCTGCGGTCCGTCCGCGACGAGCTGCAGCGGCTGCACGTCGGCGCCCGGACCCACCAGACGCCCCTGACCGTCGAGGATGCGATAAGGCGGCAGGCTGTCGGCCGCCGTCCGTCCGTCGGTGGTGTTCGCGCTCGCCCGCGACAGGGTGACGATCCGGCGCAGCATGTCGACGAAGGCGCCTGAGATCGGCAGGTTCGACCAGGTTGCCTCGGCGGTGACGTGGAAGAGCACGATCGTTCCGGCGCCGAGGGACTCGGCGGTTACGAGCGGCGTACCGTCGACAAGGCTCGCCCAGGTCTTGTCAGCAAGGTCGACGGAGGGTTCGGCGAGGATCTGCCGCGTGACGGTGACGTCATCGGGCACCTTGATCCCCGCGAACGGGCTTTCGGCCGCCAGCGGCGCGATCTTCTGCGGCTCCGACCAGGACATGGCCCCGCCGAGCTGGCGTTCGCCGGTGCGCAGTCGCACCGGCACCAGCGGGTCTTCGCCGGTCGTCGCCGCCAGCCGCGGCCCGGCGAAGCGCACCAGATAGCCGCCGTCCTCGACGAATTTTTGCAGGGCGGTTTCAGCGGTCTCAGGTAGGACGCCGATGTCGGCCAGAACCACAACCGAGGGCCGACGCTCCAGAAGCGATGGAATGGCCTCAGCTAGGTCCGCGCTGTCAGGCCGCACGAGGTCGGCGTAGGGCTCCAGCGCGCGAGTGATGTAGTAGAGCGGCGACAACAGCGGTTGCGCGACGTCGGCGGATTCGCCCGACACCAGCGCCACCCGGCGTCGCCGGAAACTGTCGTCGACCAGCCGCACGCCGCCGGCGTCGCTCGCCCCGTCCACTTCCAGCCGGGCGATATCGTTGCGCAATTCCACCGGGATCGCGAAGCGCGCTTCGGCAGCAGCGGCCCCGGCGGCGAATTCCAGTGGCGCGCGGCCGATCTCGCGGCCCTGCGCATCGACGGCACGCAAGGCGAACGTCCTCGCTTCCGGGCCACCGGCCGGCCGCACGGCTGTGACGACCAGCGCTTCGGTCGAGTTGTCGGCGCCGGTCAGCCCGACGAGTCCCTCGATGCCGGGGGCATAGACGATCGCCTGGCTGGGGGCTAGCGCCGCCAGGGTCCGCGCCGCCGACGCCGTCTCCGCGCTGTCCAGCCCGTCGGCGAGAAAGACCAGCGAGCCCGCGCTGTTGCCGGCGAGCGCCGTCGCCATGCGTTCGGCCGCCGCTGCGCGGTCGGTGGGGATCGGGTGCGGTGCTGCGGCGGCCAGCCGTTCGAGCGCCGTTGCCGCCTCGACCGGCGTCGCATCGTCGCTCGGGCCTTCCGCCGTGAAGGCGAGGGAAATCGGTCGGCCGGCGTCTCCCGCCTCGCGGATCAGGCCTTCGGCCGCCGTGCGGCGCGCGTCCCAGTCGCCGCCGCTCGCCCAGCCATTGTCCACCAACAGCGTCAACGGCCCGTCGCCCGACAGCTGGCTTTCGCGTGGGTTCAGCGTCGGGGCGGCGAGCGCGAAAATGATCAGCGCAGCCAGCAGCAGCCGCAGCAGCGTCAGCCACCACGGGCTCTTCGATGGCGTTTCCTCGCTTTTCAGGATCTCCTGCAAGATCCGCAGGGGCGGGAAGGTCTCGGTCTGCGGACGCGGCGGGGTCAGCTTCAGGAGCCACCAGATCACCGGTAGCGCCAGAAGTCCGAACAGCACCAGCGGTGCGCCGAAGGATAGGGCGAGGCCGCCGATCATGCCGCCGGTTCCTTCGTTCGCGGTCCCATGACCTGCGGCACGCCGCTCAGCCGGCCGTGGACGGCGACCAGCGCTTCCGAGGCCAGCCGGTCGGTGCGGTGGGCGATGAAGCTCCAGCCAAGCCGCCGGCAATGTTCGGCGATGTGCTCGCGCCGCGCCTTGTAGAGCGTGGTGTAGTCGTCGCGCAGGGTCTCGGCGCGGCCGGCGGTCAGCTTCGCCCCGGTCTCCGGATCGCGGAATTCGGTGCGCCCGACATACGGAAACACTTCCTCGGCCGGGTCCGCGACCATGATTACGTGGCCCTTGATGCCGCGTCGGCCCATGTGGTCGATACGGGCGACGAGGTCGTCGACCGGATCAAGCAAATCGCTGACGATGACGAGTTCGGTGAAGCGCCTCAGCCGGTCGTCGGGCGGGAACGGATCGTCCGGCCGGCTGTTGAGCAGAGCGGTGGCGATCCGCTCGGCGGCGTTTCGTGCCGAAATCGGGTCGATGACCCCCGGATAACCGATCCGCTCGCCCGAGCGTGCCAGGATCTCAGCCAGCGCGAGGATGATGACCAGCGCCCGGGATTCCTTCGAGACCGTCGCGCCCTTCGACTGGTAGCGCATCGACGGCGACGGGTCGGCCCACAGCCAGACGGTCTGGGCCGCCTCCCATTCGCGGTCGCGCAGATAGACATGGTCGTCGCGGGCCGAGCGCCGCCAGTCGATGCGCGAGACCTGTTCGCCGTCGACGAAGGGGCGGAACTGCCAGAAATTCTCGCCGACGCCACGCCGGCGCCGACCGNCGAGACCTGTTCGCCGTCGACGAAGGGGCGGAACTGCCAGAAATTCTCGCCGACGCCACGCCGGCGCCGACCGTGCCAGCCGGAAATCACCGTCGCCACGACGCGCCGTGCCTCGACCAGAAGGTCGGGCATCAGCGCGGCGCGCTGGCGTGCCCGCACAAGGGCTTCCGGCGCTTTGGTGAGTTCGACGGGTGAGCCGATCGGCATGCTTGCGGCCGCCTTACGCCGCGTCGCGCTTCAGCGCGCCAATGACGTCGCGCACGCTCATGCCCTCGGCGCGAGCCGAGAAGTTGAGCGCCATGCGGTGCTGCAGGATCGGTTCGGCCAGCCCCATGACATCGTCGATGGACGGCGCGAGGCGCCCGTCATAGAGCGCCCGCGCCCTGACGCAGGTCATCAGCGCTTGCGATGCGCGCGGGCCGGGACCCCAGGCGACATGCGTATCGGCGTGGCTGTTGCCATTGCCCGGACGCGCGGACCGCACGAGCTGAAGGATCGCCTCGACGACGCTCTCCGCGACCGGCATGCGGCGCACTAGCGACTGGATTTCGCGCAGGCGCTCGGCGGTCATCACCGCCTCGGCCGATTGGTTGTCGTTGCCGGTCGTCTCCAACAGAATGCGGCGCTCGGCCGCGATATCCGGATAATAGACGTCGACCTGCATCAGGAAGCGGTCGAGCTGGGCTTCGGGCAGCGGATAGGTGCCCTCCTGCTCCAACGGGTTCTGTGTGGCGAGAACATGGAACGGCGCCGGCAGATCGTGGCGCTCCCCGGCGACGGTGACGTGATATTCCTGCATCGCCTGCAACAGCGCCGACTGGGTGCGCGGCGAGGCGCGGTTGATTTCGTCCGCCATCAGGAGCTGGGCGAAGACCGGCCCTTTCACATAGCGGAAGGACCGGCGTCCGGTCTCGTCCTGGTCCATCACCTCGGTGCCGACGATGTCCGACGGCATCAGATCCGGCGTGAACTGGATCCGCCGCGCGTCGAGGCCAAGGGCGACGCCGAGCGTGTCGACGAGCTTGGTCTTGGCAAGGCCCGGAACGCCGACGAGCAGCGCATGGCCGCCGGCGAGAATGGCGACGAGGCTCTGTTCGACGACGCTTTCCTGGCCGAAGATGACCCGGCCGACCGACTCGCGCACCTTGGCGATATCGGCGAGCGCGGTTTCCGCCATGGCGATGACCGCGTCGTTGCTGAGGGTCGCCTCCTGGGGCTGCATCATCGTCATCAGGAGTTCTCCGTCGAGGAATTGTCGCTGGGCGCCGCGTCGGGGAGGGCGCGTAGCCGCGGCGGAATCGTAACATGGAAACGGCTCCCGCCGCTCATGGCAAGCAGGACGCCCGCAACTATTTCGTGACTGCGAAGCCCGGCCAAAATAAGACCGGCTCCTATATGGGACCGATTGCCGCGGAAGGGGAGAAACATGCAAGAGGCGACATCGAATGCCGGCGGCATCAGCCTTGCGGCACTCATCTCCCGCGCCGAGCGTGCCGGCAAGGGAGCACCGCCCGTCGAGCTGTGGAATCCGGCCTATTGCGGCGACATCGACATGGTCATCCGCTCCGACGGAAGCTGGACCTATATGGGATCGCCGATCGGCCGGCCGGCCTTGGTGCGGCTGTTCTCCACCGTGCTGCGCAAGGACGAGGATGGCCGGACCTATCTCGTGACGCCGGTTGAAAAGCTGGGGATTAGCGTCGAGGACGCACACTTTCACGCGGTCGAAATGAGCCGGGAAGTCAGGGACGGCGAACCGGTCCTGACCTTTCGCACCAATGTCGGCGACGTCGTCGAAGGGGATATCGAACACCCGCTGCGCTTCGCCATTGGCAAGAACGGCGAATTTCGACCCTATGTCACGGTGCGTGGCCGGTTGGAGGCGCGGCTGACACGGGCACTGGCGTTCGAGCTTGCCGATTTCATCGAGCCGGTGGCCGAGGGTAGCGGCCGCCATGGCGTCCGTTCGGGCGGCGCTCTGTTCGACATCCCGGCCGAGGCGCACGACATATGACGACGATGCCAGGAAACATGTCACATCAACCCCGATATACCGCCGCCGATATGCGCACGCGAATGGAACGGCGTGGGTGGATCGCCGAGGAAACCCGTGAATACGGCGACCATCTGCTCAATCCCGATCTTGTCCAACTGATGGAGCGGGCCGAGGCGCGCGAGGCGGCGGTTCTCGTTCCTGTCGTCGAGCACGCGGACGGCGCAACGGTGATCCTGACCAAGCGCGCCGACCATCTGCGCAAACATTCCGGCCAGATCGCCTTTCCGGGCGGCTCCGTCGATCCCGAAGACGCCTCGCCGGAAGCTGCGGCAATTCGCGAAAGTACCGAAGAGATCGCCCTCGATCCGGGCCATGTCGAGCCGATCGGCCAATTGCCGCGCTACCTGACCACCTCCGGCTTTCGCATCACCCCGGTCGTCGCGATCGTGCGGCCGGGATTCCGTCTCCTCGCCAATCCGGCCGAGGTCGAGGATGTGTTCGAGGTGCCGCTCGAATTCTTGATGACGGAAGCCAATCACAGCCAGGAAAGCCGCATCTGGCAAGGCACCGAGCGTCGCTACTATGTGATGCCCTTCGGCGAGCGCTTCATTTGGGGCGTCACCGCCGGCATCATTCGCACCCTCTACGAAAGGCTTTATGCATGACCGTGACGACGATCGACGCGCCCTGGCTGACGTCCGCGTCGCTGCAATCACTGCTGTCGGCGCTGTCGCGCGATGGCGAGGAGGCGCGCGTCGTCGGCGGTGCGGTACGCAACTGGATCCTCGATCAGCCGGTCAGCGATGTCGATGTGGCGACGACCACCGCTCCCGAAGAGACGGTGCGGCGCGTCGAGGCGGCGGGTTTCCGCGCCGTGCCGACCGGCATCGAGCACGGGACGGTGACGGTGGTCACGCCCAAGCGGGCCTACGAGGTGACGACGCTGCGCAAGGACATCGAAACCGATGGCCGCCGCGCTACCGTCAGCTTCGGCCGCGACTGGCAGGCCGACGCCGAGCGCCGGGACTTCACCATCAACGCGCTGTATTGCCAGGCGGATGGAACCGTCGTCGACCTCGTGGGCGGCATTCCCGATATCGCCAGCCAGACGCTGCGCTTCATAGGCGACGCCGAGACACGCATTCGCGAGGATTATCTGCGCATCCTGCGATTTTTCCGGTTCTTCGCCTTTTACGGCAAGGGCCGGCCGGACGCCGAAGGAATCAGGGCGTCGACGCGGCTGAAGGACGGGTTGGTGGGGCTTTCGCCGGAGCGGATCTGGTCGGAATTGCGCAAGCTCCTTTCAGCGCCCGACCCGTCGCGCGCGCTGTTATGGATGCGCCAGACCGGGGTGCTGACGGCCGTTTTGCCGGAGACCGAACGCTGGGGCATCGACGCCATTCATCCGCTGGTCGATGCCGAGCGGGCCTTCGGCTGGGATGCCGATCCGATGCTGCGGCTGGCAGCCATCGTGCCGCCGGATGCCGCGCGGCTCACCGAAATGGCCAAGCGGCTGCGCTTTTCCAACGCCGAGCGCGATCGTATCGTTGCCTTCGCCCACGCCGAGCCGGTGCGGCCGGACGAGAGCGAGGCGGCGTTGCGCACCCGGCTTTATTTTGGCGATCGATCGTCGATCGTCGACCGGCTGCGCCTTGGCCTCGCGGCGGCGCGGACGAAGGCTGAAGGGACGCCGCAATCGCTGACGGCGGTCGCGACGCTGACACGCCAGTTGGCCGCGGCTGAACGCTTCGATCCTCCAGAATTTCCGGTCAACGGCGAGGATCTGAAACGGGCGGGCGTCGCGCCGGGCCCCGACATGGGCGAGGCGCTGAACCGGCTTCGCCGGCTCTGGGCCGAGAGCGGCTTCGTGCTCGACAGCGAGGCGTTGATGTCCCGGCTCTGA
>NZ_JAYXIH010000068.1:0-10845 GCF_036016755.1 Aurantimonas sp. A3-2-R12
TCCGGACCACGCCTACTTCAATCAACCGCTTCTCGCAGCGGCATAAAACCCGGCAGACGATCCACTTATCAAGCCGTCGAGCCTGTTCAGACAAACCGAGCCACCTCTGCCATCGCATTCGAGAAAGCTGACAATTGCTCCGATCTCTTGGGTGCGGGCATATTCACGTTCGCTGTAGAGCCGATCGATGATGCCGAGAGCGCCGAAATCCGCGCGGACAATTCTCAGCGTGCGTGTTGTGGTGACGCGCAGACGATGAACGCACAAGGGTTTGCTGGGCAGCGGAATCAATAAGGAGAGATAGGACGCCACTTCGG
Organism: Aurantimonas sp. A3-2-R12; assembly: GCF_036016755.1. Lineage (NCBI taxonomy): Bacteria > Pseudomonadati > Pseudomonadota > Alphaproteobacteria > Hyphomicrobiales > Aurantimonadaceae > Aurantimonas > Aurantimonas sp. A3-2-R12. The sequence goes on from NZ_JAYXIH010000068.1 coordinate 318, forward strand.
CGAGCGCCCCGTCTCTCGCCAGGCTGGTGTAAAGGACCTGGACCGAATATCGGCCATCGCTGCTCGGCGCCCAACGGCCTCCATTATTCGAGAACGCGGTGGGATCGGCGTTCAACCTTGTGGCGCGAAAGACCTCACCGGAAAATTGTTCTCGGGGCAGTCCCGCGATGACATCGATCAGCTGCGGATCGTGCATCCGCGAGCGATCATCACCTTTAGAGATATACGCCATCCCTCAATTTGTGCACGAGCGATAGCACGTCATCAATACGGCCTTTCCGAATAAGCTCCGCAGGAGACTGGTCGTTCAGGAGGCGTTGGCGTGCAAAGATCCACTGGCGGGCGTCGTTCGGCTCATAGAAATCGCCTAGCTGGTCGACGATGTACTCAAGCTCCAGAAGCAGCTTTTCCGTGTCCCGGTGAGGATAGGCTTTTCCCTGATTCCAGCGCGAGACCGTTTCAGGTCGCACGTCGAGCATGTTGGCGACGTCAATCAACTTGATCGCGCCTTTCTGGGAAATTCGGTCAAGTCTTTGTGCCAGTGCGCCACTCATAGCGTTGTTCTTCGCATTTGCGATCCCTGCTGAAAATCAAGCTCGCCCTTCGCGCTGAGAGCGCGTCTCAGGTTCGCGAGCGATTGACCTAATTTCGTGTGACTCAGCAAGGTGCGCCATGGCGCCTCTGAACCTTGCGAGTCGTGCCTGCTCACTGTTCAGCTTGGCGGCAAGCTGATTATTCGACACTCCTAATGCTGCGGCAGTCGCCATCATGTCGGATTGCTGCCGGACGTTGTCCTCCAAATAATGAGACGGACGAGCCGTCGAAGGGATTCCGTCGAGCCTCTCTACCTCACGGGCCCTCTGGCGCAGATAGTGCCTCGTCGGCTGTTGCAACATGTCTGATACCCCGCCAGGGCAACAATGAGGATCTCTGCACCCGAACCGGCCTTGGGTGCGAGTATTGTGACGGATCAGGGTTTCAGCCTGGTCCTTTTTCAGGAGCAATCCCAGCGAAGGTATCAAAACGCGGGGAGCTGAGTTGCCACCAGAGGAATCGGATCGAGGTCGCCGCAACCGCGATGCCTTGAAGCTCTCGTTCACCATCACGCCGTGCGAAATTCCGCCGGCCGATCCAAACGCCATTAGAGCCAATCCTGGAAGGCCGGCCACTTGATCTGCTACGATAGGTACCTCAAGCACATGGAAAGCTGCCAAGGCTTCCACATAGTCGGCAGTTTTTGCTCCTGACTCATTCGCCCCGAAGTTCTCTGCTTTGATCCACAATGCATCCATAGGGGCATCGCGAAGTGCTGCGACCAAAGTAGCTCTCTTTTTACGGTCACGGAGTACCGCGATTGGCACCGCAAGCGAATAGATAAGGGGAACCGACGACGGCAGCTGGTTCCGGAGATGGTCTGCATTCACGATGTCGGCTGAAAGCCACCGATCATCATGCGATTGCAGGAGGTGGGTAGGTGCCATCACCTCGGTGAAGCCGCGCTCTTGAGCAAATTCGGCAATCCGCTGTGATCGACTTCGGCCCTCGGTTCCAAGAAAATCTTGAAGATTATGGGGTCGATCTCCTGCCGACCACGGCAGGGCACCCAACGAGTCAGTGAACCCTCCCGGAAGCGCCGAGACCTGTGTTTTGGGGTCGAGGATGAGATCCGCATCAGCCTTTTGTGCAGCAGCAAGCAGATCTTCATGGCGGTTTGCATGCTGCGCTTCAATGACGAGCCCCTGATAACCTCTTTCCCCCTCTGCGAGAAGATCGCGAACTTGCTTGTGATCATTCCATCCGATCCGAAGGAAATGCCCGAGGTGAGGCTTCGACGCGCGAGCGGCCGTCGGCCTAGGGAGATGAATCACATTGTCGGTCATGCCAAGCTCCTTACCGAAGGACAACTTTACACTTGACATTTTCAATGCGCAATAGGACGACAGGTCGGAACAATCCACGAAAACTAGGACGTGTCGGAAGGCCGGCACCTCGGCGCGTGTTTGACGGAATGTCTTCGGCGGATCGTCAGACAAATAGCCGCTCGTCCCCTCCGGAAGTCCGTTGTTTAAAAAGCGATGCCTCCACCGCTGATATCGCTCACTCCTGCCGGGCGGGCACTGCGCGTCGGGCATCGCAATCCGCGTCGGAGAAGCCGCAGGGCGCTCCAGCCTAACCCAATTGCCGGTAGGCAAGCTTGGCGATCTCCTGAAGCCGATCCTGGGGCAGATCGCCCACCAGCGCGCAACTGATCCCCTCGGCCGTCCAGACCAGCGATTTCAGGCGGCCGGCCGCCGAATAGCGAAACGAGGTCTCCCGCGCGGTGTCAGCCGGCACGATGTAGAGCGTCACGCGGCCGCCTGCCGCGTCCTCATACATGAATTGCGCGGCCGGCCCCTCCTGCGACGGCAACAGCCGGCCGCCGACGAGGTCGAGACCGGTCGTTCGCAGATCGGGCACGGTGAGGGCGCGATCGAGCCGCTTGGAAAGCCATGCTCCGAGGTGCGTTTTCTCGTCGGCCCGGACTTCCACCGGGTGGAGGACTTCGGTCGCGTAAAGGGCGTGGGCCTGCTCTGCCTCGCCGGCGAGCGACAGGGGCGCGGGCGCGGCGACAGTGAGGACATCGCGGCCATACCAGCCGCCCGCGCCCCCAATCGCCAGGATCAGGACGGCGGCCGCGGCCATGCCCGACCAGTTGCGGGCCGGGCGCCTGCGCTCGCTGGCGATGCGGTGAACCGCCAGCCGCGCCGGAACGGCCTCGCCCGTCACATGACCATACAGAGCTCGCAGTGCCTGGTTTTGCTGTTGCCAATCCGCGACCTCCCGAGCGGCGGCAGGCTGGTCCGCGAGATACCGCTCGACCTCGGCCCGGCGCCGCGCGTCCAGAACGCCATCGGCAAAGGCCTGCAGGTCGTCCTTGGTGATCGTCGCGTCGTCGCGGCTCATTTCACGGTCCTCAGCATCGGTGCGTCGGCTTGCGTCATCTGGCGCAGCGGCGCGCGGGCCCGCGCGAGACGCGACATCAGCGTACCGATCGGGATAGCGAGCACGGCGGCCGCGTCGGCGTAGCTCAACTCTTCGACGGCAACCAGCAGCAACGCCTCACGCTGGTCCGACGGCAATTCCTGCATGGCCCTGGCCGTCTCGGCCAGCGCCAGCCGACCCGGCTGGACATTCGCCGCCCGCGGCTCGCTTGGCAGGTTTTCGAAGGGAATGGGATCGGGCGTCCTGCGACGGCGCCGCAGATCGTTGCGATAAACGTTCAGCAGGACGCGAAACAGCCAGGCCCGCAACGGCCCCGAGGGCTTCCACAGATGGCCCTTGCGGATCGCCCGTTCGAGGCAATCCTGGACGAGATCGTCGGCGAGATCGGGATTGTGCGTGAGCGCCCGCGCGTAGCGTCGCAACGCTGGCACGCATGTCTCCATCTCGTCCAGGAACCGGGACATGCGGGGACTATTTCTCCAGCGCTACGTGCCAGACTCCGCCGACGCCGTCGCCAGTCGTCTCGCCCGGCGCCTTGTCGTTCTGCCACAGATAGAGCGGCATGCCGTCATAGGCCCATTGCTTGCCGCCGTCCTTGCGGTCGACCAGCGTGTAGTCACCGTCGGCCGACGCATCATCCGCCGCCATCGCCGGCGGCCACTTCGTCGCGCAGTCGTCATAGCAGTTGGTGACGCCCTTGGTGTCCTTGTCGAAGGTGTAGAGGGTCATTCCGTCGGCGTTGGTCAGGATCTCGCCCTTGTCCGTCTCCATCGATTTGATGGCGCCGCCGGCATAGTCGTCGGCATGGGCCAACGGGACGGCGAGGGACAGGGTCGCTGCGGCGAGAAGCAGGGATCGCATGCGCATGGGAGTCTCCTTGAGGTTGCTTGTGTTCGGCTTACCTCCAGGACAACAGCGCTGGCGCGGAGTTATTCCCTGACGTCGGACTCTTTTTTCGATCGGGCCTGTGTACCCTACGCAGCGCCCAGTTCCGCCACCACCGCCTTCACCGCCGCGCGGGTGGCGTCGAAGCCGTCGCCGGTGTCGATGACGAAGTCCGCCCGGGCGCGTTTTTCCGCGTCCGGCACCTGCTTGGCCAGGATCGCCGCAAATTTCTCCTCGCTCATGCCGGCCCGGCGCAGCACCCGCTCGCGCTGGATCGCCGCCGGCGCGCTGACCACCACCACCTTGTCGCAGCGGGTCTCGGCGCCGGTCTCGTAAAGCAGCGGAATATCGAGCAAGGCGAGAGGCGCGCCGGAGTGTCGCGCCGCGTCGAGAAACGCCTGTTCCTCGGCTCGCACCAGAGGGTGGACGATCGCTTCCAGCCGTTTCAGCGCGTCGGGATCGTTCAACACTTCCACGCCCAAAAGCTGGCGGTCGACGATGCCGTCGGTCACCGTGCCCGGGAAGGCCGCTTCGATCAGCGGCGCGGCACTCCCAGCATAAAGCCGGTGCACCGCAGCGTCGGCATCATGCACCGGCACGCCCTCGTCGGCGAACATGGCGGCGGCGGTCGACTTGCCCATGCCGATCGAGCCGGTGAGGCCGAGGACGATCATCGCTCGCCCAGTCCGCGCCGGCTTCGCATCACCGTCAGACCCCGCTGTCGATGTCGCGGATGATTTTCGCGCGCAGCGCCTCGTCGACCACCGGGCGCCGGCCGAACCAGCGCTCGAAGCCCGGCACCGCCTGATGCAGCAGCATGCCGAGCCCGTCGGCATGGCGAAGGCCACGCGCCTCGGCCGTCTGCAATATCGGCGTTTTGAGCGGCACATAGACGATGTCGGTGACCAGCGCGTGATCGGGCAAGGCGGCAAGGTCCGGCAGCTTCGGCGCGAACCAGTCCGGCGTCTCATCGTCGGGGTCACTGGCCGGAATCGGTACGGTGTTGACCAGAAGATCGGCGGCCTTCAGCTGTGCCTCCCGCTCCGCCTCGCCATGGCCGCTGACGCCGGGGCCGAAGCGCGCCGCCAGTTCCTTGGCCCGCTCGAGGGTGCGGTTGACGATCCGCACGGATTTGACGCCGCGCTTCAACAGCGCGAAAATCACGGCCCGTGCCGCGCCGCCGGCGCCGAGCACCACCGCCGTCTCGGCGTCGGCCCAGCCGGGCAGCCGCTCGTCGAGATTGGCCGCGAACCCATAGGCGTCGGTATTGCCGCCGACGAGCCGGCCGGATTTTTCAAACCACAGCGTGTTCACCGCGCCGATCGCCTCGGCCGCCGCGTCCCGGCGCGTGGCGGCGGCAAAGGCGGCGAGCTTGTGCGGGATCGTCACATTGCCACCGACAAAGCCATTCTTGCGCAGGCTTTTCAGGAAATCGGCGATCTCCTCGGGCGGCACGCCGACGCGGCGATAGGAGCCGGCAAGGCCGAATTCGGCGAGCCAGCTCTGATGGATCATCGGCGAGCGCGAATGCCACACCGGCCAGCCGGTGACGAAGGCCTTGGGGCCGTCGGGGGCCGCCTGGACATCGCGCGGATCGAAGATCGAGCCTTCGCCGCGCGGGCGGTCCGCGCCGCTGACATAAGGCTGCGGCGTCCACTCCGCGTCGGTATCAGCCATCGATCTCGCCCCGTACGCGCAGCTCTTTCAAGAGCGGCAGCAGCGGCAGGCCGATGATGGTGAAATAGTCGCCCTCGATCCGCTCCATCAGCTGGATGCCCTCCTTCTCGATCTGATAGGCGCCGACGCTGGTCGTCGCCTTCTGGCCGGCGGCGGCGAGATAGCGGCCGATGAAGCCCGGATCGAGTTGGCGCAGGGTGATCGCGGCGGTGGCAACGTGCCGCCAGGTGACCACGCCGTCCTCGACCAGCACAACGGCGCTGTTCAGTGTATGGGTGCGCCCGGAGAGTTTCAGGAGCGTACGGCGCGCCTCTTCCATATTGGCCGGCTTGTAGAAGATCTCGTCGTCGAGCGAGAGGGTCTGGTCGGCGCCGATGACGATCTCGCCCGGATGGCGGGCCGAGACGTCGGTGGCCTTGGCCTCGGCGAGGATCGCGGCGACGTCTTCAGGTCCGGCACCCGATTGCAGCAGCGGTGCCTCGACCGCCCGCTCGTCGAGCTCGCTCGGCTCGACGGTGAAGTCGATCCCGGCGTTCTTGAGGAGTTCCTTGCGGTGGATGCTGCCGGAGGCGAGCACGATGCCCTTGGCCATTTGGTCCCCATTTTAACCGTTTCTTCACGCCCGAGAGGCTTGATAGCGCCTCGAGGGCCGAAACGCCATTGGCGCCGCTCGGGACTCGATTCGGCATCGCTTCGCAAGGGGCCGGCCGCCTCCACCCCCGGAAATCCGCCGGGCCTGTGGGTTAAGGAAGAGTTAAGCCGGCCCGCCTCCGTGCAGAACCGGGCCGAGGCGCATAAGTCGGCTTTCGTCCACAATCGGCGACGATGCACGGCCTGTGGGCGTCCGAACGGACATTTGTGGACGACGCAGGTTCATCCCATGCTTTCCACAGCTCCCGGACAGGTTTTCGGCAACGCGCGTGCCTCGCTAACATCCTGACGAATCTGGCGGATTGGTTAAAAGTTTAACGTTTCTCACACCGTTGGGCCAAAACCGCTCATTCGGGCTGTGGACGAGCGTGAAACGGCCGCCATCTACCGCCGCTTGTGAATTCCGGCTATCCACCGACTCATAGAATCAAAATAACGATTTCTCTTGAAATCTTTCTTTTTTATTAGGAGCCCAAACCTGATGCAGAAGCGCAAGCTCGTCCGGGTCCTGGAAGGCGAAAGCGTCTTTCCCCCTCCAGTGTGGCTCATGAGACAGGCCGGCCGCTACCTTCCCGAATATCGAGCAACCCGGGAAAAGGCCGGCGGGTTCCTGGATCTCTGCTACAATCCGGATCTTGCGACCGAGGTCACCTTGCAGCCGATCCGTCGCTTCGGATTCGACGCGGCGATCCTGTTTTCCGACATTCTCGTGATCCCGGACGCGCTTGATCGCGGTCTACATTTTGTGCAGGGCGAAGGCCCGAAGCTGACGCCGATCCGCCCGGATGAGATCGCTAATCTCGATCCATCGCGCGGCGAGACTCATCTGGCCCCGGTGATCGCGACGGTCGGTCGGCTACGCCAGGAACTGCCCGACGAGACGACACTGATCGGCTTTTGCGGCGCGCCCTGGACGGTGGCGACCTACATGATCGCCGGCCACGGGACGCCGGATCAGGCCCCGGCGCGGCTATTCGCCTATCGCAATCCGGCCGAGATGGAGACGCTGCTGTATCTGCTGGCGGAGATGAGCGCCGACTACCTGATCCGCCAGTTGCAGGCGGGTGCCGACTGCGTCCAGATCTTCGATTCCTGGGCCGGCGTTCTCGACGAGGCGTCGTTCGAAGCCTATGCCGTGCGGCCAGTTGCCCGGATGGTGGAAAAGGTCCGTGCCGCGGTGCCGGGCGCGAAGATCATCGGCTTTGCCAAGGGCGCGGGATCGCTTTTGAACACCTATCGTGAAAAGACCGGCGTCGATGCGGTCGGCCTCGATTGGTCGGTGCCGGTGTCGCAGGCGAAGGAATTGCAGAAAGCTGGCGCCATCCAGGGCAATCTCGACCCGCTGCGGCTGATCGCCGGCGGCAAGGCGCTGGAAGACGGCGTCGACCGGATTCTCGACAACCTCGGTGATGGGCCGTTGATCTTCAATCTCGGCCACGGCATCACGCCCGAGGCGCCGATCGCCCATGTCGAAGCCCTTCTCGATCGCATCAGGACCGCCAAGCCATGAACCAGAACACCCCACCATCGAGCAAGTCCGCGACGAAGTCGGCCAATGGCGGGCGGACCGCCGTCGTCGCTGTCGTCGCACTGGCGCTTGTCGCAGCCCTGTTCGTCCTGGTGCCGGTCGAATGGCAGCTCTGGATCAAGGCGCTCCACATCTTCGTCATCATCGCCTGGATGGCCGGCATGCTCTATCTGCCGCGGCTATTCGTCTACCACGCGGAAGCGGGACCGGGCACGCCCCAGTCCGAGACCTTCAAGGTGATGGAACGGCGGCTGCTCAAGGGCATCATGACGCCCTCGATGATCCTGACGTGGGTGCTCGGCCTGTGGCTCGCCTGGAAGGTGTTCGAGTTCCAGGGTGGCTGGATTCATGCCAAGATCGCCCTCGTCCTGGTGATGTCCGGCCTGCACGGCTATCTGTCCGCCTCGTTCAAGCGGTTCGAGCGGGACGCGAACACCAAATCCGGCAAGTTCTGGCGGGTGATGAACGAGGTGCCGGCGGTCATCCTGATCCTGATCATCATTCTGGTCGTGGTGAAACCGTTCTGATCGCTGACGACAGCTTGGAGAGGAAGCCGGGCAGATGGATCAAAAAACGACCGCTCTTGTGGTCATGGGTCCGTCGGGCGTCGGCAAGACGACGACGGCAAAGCTGCTTGCGGAACGTCTTGGCTGGTCCTTCGCCGAGGCGGACGAGTTTCACTCGGCCCGGAACATCGCCAAGATGGAATCCGGCGAGCCGTTGAACGATGACGACCGGGCGCCTTGGTTGTCGGCCATTCGCGACTGGATCGCCGATCAGGCCAGCCATGGCGTTTCGAGCGTTGTCGCCTGCTCGGCCTTGAAACGGCGCTATCGGGATGTTCTGCGCGAGGCGGCCCCGAGCGTGCGCTTCGTCTCGCTCACCGCCGACCAGGATCTGGTCGGCGACCGCATCGGCCGCCGCACTGGCCACTACATGCCGAATTCGCTGCTCCAATCGCAGTTCGACGATCTGGAACCGCTGCAATCCGACGAGGATGGCGTGACAGTATCCGTCGGCATTCCGCCCGAAGCGGTTGTGAGTCACGCCCTTGAAGCACTTGGGTTCGACAGGCAAGATTAGACGACCGCGACCGGCGGTTGTGAAACGGGGCGGTAACCGCGATAGGAGGCATTCGCGTCGGGCGCCAACGCGCCTCTTGCGCGGTCTCGCAACCACCGCTATATCACAATGGACTATCCCGCCTTTCTTGGGCGTTGCGCGACCATTTCTGGTCGCCTCGTCCCTGCCGCAGAACCGTTTAGCGTTTCCGGCCCCCAGCGTTTCCCCATTGTCGCCTTCATCTGTTTCGACGCGATCCGTCGGCACGAACCCCAAAAGAGCCTATTTCCGAATGAAACTTCAGGACCTGAAGAACAAAAGCGCACCCGAATTGATCGCGTTTGCCGAAGAGAACGAGGTCGAGAACGCCTCCGTTCTGCGCAAGCAGGAGTTGCTGTTTGCGATTCTCAAGCAACTCGCGGCGCAGGAAGTCGAAATCATCGGCGAGGGCGTCGTCGAAATTCTCCAGGATGGCTTCGCTTTTCTGCGTTCGCCCGAGGCGAATTACTTGCCGGGCCCGGACGACATCTATGTTTCGCCATCGCAGATTCGTAAATTCCAGCTGAAGACCGGCGATACGGTCGAGGGACCGATCCGCAGTCCCAAGGACGGCGAGCGCTATTTCGCGCTGCTCAAGGTCAACACGATCAATTTCGACGATCCCGAGAAGATCCGCCACAAGAGCCACTTCGACAATCTGACGCCGCTTTATCCGACCGAGCGGTTTAAGATGGAGCTCGATGATCCGACCTCCAAGAAGGATATGTCGGCCCGGGTCATCGATCTCGTCGCGCCGCTCGGCAAGGGCCAGCGCGCGTTGATCGTCGCGCAGCCGCGTACCGGCAAGACGGTACTTCTGCAAAACATCGCCCATTCGATTACCGCGAACCATCCGGAATGCTATCTGATCGTACTGTTGATCGATGAGCGGCCCGAGGAAGTGACCGACATGCAGCGTTCGGTGAAGGGCGAGGTGGTGTCGTCGACCTTCGACGAGCCGGCGCAGCGCCACGTCCAGGTCGCCGAAATGGTGATCGAAAAGGCCAAGCGCTTGGTGGAGCACGGCCGCGACGTCGTCATCCTCCTGGATTCGATCACCCGCCTCGGCCGCGCCTACAACACCACCGTTCCCTCGTCGGGCAAGGTGCTGACCGGCGGTGTCGACGCCAACGCCCTGCAGCGGCCGAAACGCTTCTTCGGCGCGGCGCGCAATATCGAGGAAGGTGGCTCGCTGACCATCATCGCGACGGCGCTGATCGATACCGGCAGCCGCATGGACGAGGTGATCTTCGAAGAATTCAAGGGCACCGGCAACTCTGAGATCGTCCTTGATCGCAAGGTTGCCGACAAGCGTATCTACCCGGCGATGGACATTCTAAAGTCCGGCACCCGTAAGGAAGACTTGCTGGTCCCGAAGGGCGATCTGCAGAAGATTTTCGTGCTGCGCCGGATCCTGTCGCCAATGGGCACGACCGATGCGATCGAATTCCTGAACGACAAGCTGAAGCAGACCAAGAGCAACGCCGATTTCTTCGATTCGATGAACACCTGATCGCTTTCGCGTCCGACGGACGCGAATGGCGTGACTCACGTGAAACGGCGGTCCTTTCTGGCCGCCGTTTTTCGTTGCGCTGATACCAACGGGAGCGAAGGCCGACTCTTCGGGGATTCCCAAGCTGACAGAATTCTGAATCACTGTGACAAACGGAGGTTTGTCATGGCAGCACCGGTTCCCCTTCACAC
>NZ_JAYXIH010000069.1:0-10569 GCF_036016755.1 Aurantimonas sp. A3-2-R12
GATCCGCGTCCTCTGGCGCGCATGGAGCGACAGCATTCCATACGATCCCCAAAAACATGCTGCCGCAAAGGCCTTCATCCCTACGGGTTGACACAGGAAGTCTCATGCCGCCACCCTGAAACCGATGAAGAATTCCTGCAGCTTCGGAAACCGCAGCACGGCAATCCCCGTCTCCGCCTCAATTTCATCGGCGACGGCCTCGACCGCCTCCGCCGTTTCGGTCGCCAGCACGAACCACATGTTGAGACGATGCTCGCGTTGGTAATTGTGCGCGACCTCCGGATGGGCGTTGACCGCATCCGCCACGGCCTCGAAATGCTCGGCCGGGACCTCCATCGCGCACAGGCAGAAGGCCCCTCCGATCGCGGCCGCGTCGTAGAACGGGCCGAAGCGCGTGATCACGCCGGTTTCGCGCATGCGTCCCAGCCGCGACATCAGCTCGCTCTCGCTCAGGCCGAGCCGCGTCGCCGCCTCCGCATAGGGACGCGGCGTGAGCGGAAACCCTTCTTGCAAAGCGTTGACGATCAGCCGGTCGGTCGCGTCGAGTTCGAGCGCGGAGCGCTTCATGCCGCTGCTCCTTCCGTGGACGCCACCAACGCTCCCGTCTGCTTGAAGCAGCGAATGCTGAACAGCACCTGATGCGGAGCATCCTGAAGGCCGACCTCGCTGCTGGCGCGATCGAGCACCGCCATCGCCTCGTCGCGGCTGCGGGCGTGGATCATGCAGTAGAGCGTATAGGGCCAGACGCCGGGCGCCGCGCGCCGTTGATAACAGAGCGTGACGCCGCGCACGGCGGTCAGCGCAGGTCCGATGCGGCCCAGATCGGCCTCGTCCGCCTCCCAGACCACCATGGCATTGGATCGCCAGCCGAGTGCGCGATGGCGCACGATCACACCGATCCGCGACAGGATACCGGCCGCGGCAAGCGCCTTGACCCGTGCCAGCACGTCCGCCTCGGACCGACCGAGCGCGCGGCCCAATTCGGCAAAAGGACGGGGCACCAGCGCCAGGCCGGTCGAGAGCGCCTGCATGATCGGCCGGTCCTCCGGTTCCAGTACGCCGGCGTCGATATGTTCGCGCGCCGGCGGCACGTGGCCGGCGCCGTCAAGCGAGAAGCCCAGATCGACATTGAACGCGCGCACCAGCGGCAGATCGAGGACCTCAAGTTTCGTGCGCGCACGAATGCGGTCAAGCGTCGCGTCGACATGGAGTCGATCGGGGCCGGTCACCACGAACCAGATGTTCCAGCGGTTCTCGCGCAGATAGGAGTGGTTCACGCCCGGCTCGCCGCCGATGAGGGCGGCGATCTCGTCGATCCGCCATTGGGGAGCAGCGACGGCGGCCAGCGTGCTCGCGCCCGCGGTGCCCGGCCGGCAGGTGGCGCCGACGCGGCTGATTGCGCCAACGGCCTCCATCTCGGCGAGCCGGCTCAGAACGTCCTTCTGGCGAAGGTCCATCCGCTCGGCAATCGCGGCAAACGGCCGGGGTACCAGCGGAAAATCCCGCTGCCAATTGTCGAGCAGCGCGCGGTCGATGATGTCGACGGTCAAGCTCATCGCTCAGAGCCCCGTCCGGTGGGCGCGCGCGGTGAAGAAAATCCCCGACGGGCTCTCCGCCGCGATCTCGCCCAGCTTCTCGAAACTGCGCGCGTCGTAGATGTCCACACGCCCGGCATCGCGGACCGAGACCCAGACCTCGTGACCGCGGGCGGTGAACTCCATGTGCAGGACGGCGGGTCCCGGCGTCAGCGTGTGGATCACTTCGCCCGAAAGCGTATCGATTACCTCGATCGTATCGTTCAAGGGGTGGGCGAAATTGACCCAGACCTGGCGCCCGTCCGGCCGGGCGACGGCGAAGACTGGCTGACCGTGGGTGGCTGTGCGCCCCACCTCAGCCAATGTCCGGCTGTCGACCCAGAGCACTTCATGTCGTCCGACAGCGGGCAGAACGAACCGATCGCCCGCCAGCGCCCAGCCTTCCAGATGCGGCATCTTGTAGACGGGCAGCGGTTCCTTGCCCTTGCCGTAGCCCGACAGAATCCGCCGCGGAACCGGCGGTTCCTGCCAGAGATCGAGCGCCGTCAGCCCGTCCTCGCCGAACAACCCCGCGATGTAGTGCCGCCCGTCGCCGGTGATCAGCGCGTCATAGGGGTTCGTCCCGATCCCGCCGATCCGGGTGATCGCCGGCTCCTCACCGGAAAAGTCCGCGATCCACGTCTCCCCCGCGTCCCACAGGGTGAAGACGAAGCGCCGCCCCGGCGCGTCGACCAGGCCGATGGTCTTCGACCCGGTCGGGATGTCGGCGACGCTCTCCAGCGTTTCGGCATCGAAGACGCGCACGCCGCCCGGCTCGTAGTTCGAGACCGCGACGAGTTGCCCGTCGTCGGAAATTGCGCCGCCGATGGCGTTGCCCGATTGCACGACGCGGCCAGCGATCGACTGGGTCAGCAGATCGACCTTGGTCAGCCCGCCGTCGCGTCCGAAGACGAAGGCGAAACGCTCGTCCGCCGAGAATACTACCGAAGCATGGGACAGATCGCCCAGGCCATCGACCCGCCCGATCGCGGCGTGCTCGGACTGGTCGATGATCAGCAGCGAGCCCGAGGCCCGTTCTACAACCACGCCCAGATCGCCGGTGGCGCGGGGCTCCTGCGCCTGGGCGACGCCAAGGAAGACCGCGAAAATCGACGCCAGCATGATCAGGCCAAGGGAAAAGCCACGGCTCATTCGTTGCCTCCGTCCAAGAGATAGCCGGCGATCCAGGCCGCCTCTTCATCTCTGAGGAGCGGGCGCCAGGGCGGCATCGCGGTTCCCGGAACGCCATCGAGAATGATGGCGACAAGCCCGTCGGGCTGCGTCCCGGCCAGCGTCTCGGCGCGGATATCCGGTCCGAGCCCGCCTTTCAGCGTCATTCCGTGGCATGAGCCGCAATCCTGCAGCACCAAACGCTCAAGTTCGGCCGCCCGGCCCGGCGGCAGCTCCTGCGCCAAGGCCGGTGCCCCGATAACGAGCAAAAGGGCCACCAGAACCTCACGCATGAGCCAACGGCGCATGAACGGCGGCAAGATGCGTGAACATTTCGGCGGGTGACGAGCGGTAAAGCGAGACGACATCGCCGATCAGAAACAGCACCGGGCCGGTGAGACGCGCCTCGGCCATGTCGCTGGCGATCCGGTCCAGACGGGAGGTCAGCCGCCGCTCGCGCGGCGTCGTCGCATTGGCGATCGCCAGCACGGGCGTCGCCACGGGCATGCCGTGCGCGATCAGCCGTTCGGAAATCTCGGCGATGTTGGCGGCCCCCATATAGACGACCAGCGTGGTCTGGGTGTCCGCCAATCCCAGCCATTCAAGGTCGAGCGGCCTGTCGCTTCGACAGTGTCCGGTCACGTAGCGCACGCCTGTCGCCAGCCCGCGATGGGTCAGCGGCACACCGGTGACGGAGGCCGCCCCCTGCGCCGCCGTGATGCCGGGGACGATTTCGACCGGAACTCCCGCTGCCCGCAAGGCTTCGGCCTCTTCCGAACCGCGACCGAAGATGAAAGGGTCGCCGCCCTTCAATCGCACCACCGTCTGCCCTTCGAGTGCCAGCTCGACGAGGATTTCGTTGATACGCTCCTGCGGCACCGGATGGGAGGTCGGCGCCTTGCCGACCGGGACAAGCCGCGCCGTCGGCGGCGCCAGCGCCAGCACCTCGGGCGACACCAGGCGGTCATGGACCACGACATGCGCCAGTTCCAGCACGCGCGCCGCTTTCAACGTCAAAAGCTCCGGATCGCCTGGACCCGCCCCGACCAGAAACACCCGTCCACGCGTCTTCATAGCTTTCTCCCGGACTGATCGAGTTGGGGCGGCGTGTGCCGCCGCCCCGGGCGCGCGTCAGTAGACGTCCTGGCGGGTGTTGAAGACGTTGAACTTGCCGGTCGGTGTGATCAGCCGCGGATCCTTGATCACGTGTTTCAGCTCCAGCGTCTTGTCGTCGACGACCACGATGGCGGATTCCAGATCCTTGGCGTTCCAGACCGAGAACCAGATTTCGTCACCCGCCTTGTTGAACTCGCCCTGCACGACGCGGGGTTGGCCTTCCGCGATGCCCGCCCATTCGACGATTGGCAGCACCGTGTATTCGGGCTCTTCCTTGCCGAGTTCGTCGACGTTGAAGACCGCGACAGAGGCGGTCACCTCAGCGTCGGGATTCAGCGGCGCATCGACATAAAGATGGTTCGAGGTCGGGTGCGACTTCACGAACAGCGAACCGCCGCCCAGCCCCTCGAGCTGTTGCACCACTTTCCAGGCGTTGTCGGGATGTCCTTCCGGGTCGGTCCCGATCAGCGCGATGGTCTCGTCGCCGAGATGCGAGGTCACCCAGACCGGCCCGTAGACGGGATGGTTCAAATTGGCGCCGCGGCCGGGATGCGGGGTCTGACCGCCGGTCTCCAGCAACGCGGTTAGCTCGCCTTCCTTGGTGTCGATCACCGCGACCTTGCCGCGCGCGTTCGCGGCGGTGAGGAAATAGCGCTTGGTGGAGTCGAATCCGCCATCGTGCAGGAACCGCTCGGCCTCGATCTCGGTGACCTTGAGGTTCTTGATGTCGGAGTAGTCGACCAGCAGGATCTTGCCGGTCTCCTTGACGTTCACAATGAACTCGGGGCGGTAGTGCGACGCGACGATCGCCGCCACGCGTGGCTCAGGGTGATATTCCTGGCTGTCGTAGATCATGCCCCGCGTCGAGACGATTTTCTTCGGCTCCAGCGTATCACCGTCCATGATGACGTATTGCGGCGGCCAATAAGCGCCCGCGATGGCGTATTTGTCTTCCCAGCCCTCCATCTTGGAGGTCTCGACCGAGCGCGCCTCGGCGCCGATCTTGATCTCGGCCACCGTCGCCGGCGTTTCCATCCACAGGTCGATCATGTTGACCTTGGCATCGCGGCCGATGACGAAGAGATAGCGGCCGGAGGCCGAGATGCGGCTGATATGCACCGCGTAGCCGGTGTCGATCACCGTGTGAATCTCGTAGGTCGCGCCGTCGATCAGCGCGATCTGGCCAGAGTCGCGCAGGGTCACGGAAAACAGATTGTCGATATCGATGTCGTTCATCTTTTCCGTCGGCCGGTCCGCCGGCGCGACCAGGACCTTCCAGGTCTTGAGCATCTCCGGCATGCCGAACTCCGGCGGCGCCGGCGGCTCGATCAGCAGGTAACGGGCCAACATGTCGATCTGCTCTTCGGAGAGCTGACCTGAGGTGCCCCAGTTCGGCATGCCGGCGGGCGACCCGTAGGTCATGAAATCCCGCAGATATTCGTAGCCGTTCTGGCGGGTGATGTCGGGGGTCAGCGCCTTGCCGGTCGCGCCCTTGCGCAGCACGCCGTGGCAGCCGGCGCAGCGTTCGAAGTAAATCGTGGCGGCCGTATTGAATTCGTCCTGGGTGATGACCGGATCGTCAGGCTTGAGACCCGGGATTTCCACGCCGATCTCGCCGAGCGAGGTGGCGCTGTAGACGTATTTCGCGGCTGGCGAATCGCCATGCCCCTTCGGCTTCTCCTGTGCGGCAGCGCCCGTCGCCGCGAGCGCAAGCGGCAACGCGATGCTGGCTAAGAGCTTCAAGCTCCGCGTTTCGCGAATGGTTTTCATGGGGCGGCCTCCGTTGGCGGGTAGGTTCAAAGCGGAAGATGCCCCCCCGGCCGACGACGTTCCTTGACTTTCATCAAGGTGCCGATGGGGAAGCGGCATCATCGTGGTGAAAAGCGAAAGGATGATCAGTGATGCGGCTGAGGCAGGCCTTGATCATATTCGTCATGGCCTTCGCCTCCCCGGGTTTGGGAGATGGCGCGCTGGCCGATGGCCTGCTGCAAGTCAAAAGCGAGGAGGCGGCGGCAAAACCCGATCTGGCGTTGGCCGCCCGCCTGTTCGCTCGTGACGGTCCCCTTGCCTTGACGCGCGAGGAGGGGGCGGTGCCCGGCTGGTCGGTCACGACACCGGACGGCCTGATCGGCCACATCGCCTCGACCTGGGAAATCACCGAATCCGTCGGTTATTCGGGGCGGCCGATCGATATTCTCGTCGCGGTGACGCGCGACGGCCGCATCGCGGGCGCCCGGCTCATCCGTCAAAGCGAACCGGTCCTGACCTTGGGAATTTCTGAATCGGACATCGCCGACTATGTCGACGGCTTTGCCGGTGTCGATCTGACTCGCCAGCCGACCATCGACTTCGCCGACCGTCCCGACCTTCCGGATGTGATTTCGCGCGCGACCGTGTCGACCGGCGTGATCCGCGACGCCATTCTGCGGACCGCCCGCACGCTTGCCTTGGCGCAAGGGCGGGGAACGGCGATCGACCAGATCGGCTTCAGACCGATGTCCTGGGATGCGCTGCTGGCCGAAGGGGCGCTCGCGCGCACCACCGTCAGTCTCGATCAGGCGCGCGTGGCGCTGAGCGCCGCCAAGATGCCGCCACCGCCGGGCGAGGCGCCGTTCCTCGATCTCTGGGTCGGGATTCTCGACCCGCCGACGATCGGGCGAAACCTCCTCGGCCAAGCGCTTTTCACCCGGGCGATGGCGGTATTGGGCCCCGGCGAGACGGCGTTGTTCGTCGCCTCTCGCGGCCTGCATTCGCATCGGGGCACAGACTGGCGTCGCACCGGTGAATTCGACCGGATCGCGGTGATTCAGGATGAGAAAACCATCACCTTCGAAAGCGGGGACTATCTCCGGATCGACCGCCTCGCGGCCGTCGGCGCACTCGACGTCAAGGAAATGAGTCTCTTCCGGCTGCCTGCCGGCCGCTTCGATCCGGCCCTATCGTTCCGGGTCGAGGTGACGGCGAGCCGCGACACCGGCGGCGAACCGGTCTCGATGGGCATATCGGTCGATTATACCTTACCGGCCCAGTTTCTTCTGCCGCCGGAGATGGCGCCGGAAACCGAGCCGCTGTGGGTCTCGGCCTGGCAGCGCAAGCGGTTCGAGATCATCGGCGTCGGCCTGATGCTGACCACCCTCGCGGTGATCCTTTTCCTGCAGGAGGCGTTCGTGCGCCGCCCCGCGCTCTGGCGCTGGGGCCGGATCACATTCCTTTCGGTGACACTGGTCTGGCTGGGCTGGATCGCCGGTGGGCAATTGTCCGTTGTTCAGGTGGTGGCGTTCCTGCAATCGCTGTTGACCGGCTTTCGTTGGGAAACTTTCCTGATCGATCCGGTGATCTTCATGCTCTGGGGCTTCGTCGCCCTCGGGCTCTTGTTCTGGGGCCGCGGGGTGTATTGCGGCTGGCTCTGCCCCTTCGGCGCGCTGCAGGAGCTGACCAACGAGATCGCCAAGCGCCTCCGCATTCCGCAGATCGCGGTGCCGTTCGGCGTTCACGAGCGCCTCTGGGCCATCAAGTACACGGCTTTCGTCGCCATCCTCGGCCTGTCGTTCTATTCGATGGATCAGGCGCTGGTGCTGGCCGAGATCGAGCCCTTCAAGACCGCCATGTCGATGCGCTTCATGCGGGCCTGGCCCTTCGTTCTTTTCGTCGTGGCGCTTCTCGTCGCGGGACTGTTCATCGAGCGGTTCTACTGCCGTTATCTTTGCCCGCTTGGCGCGGCGCTGGCGATCCCGGCCAAGCTCAAGCTGTTCGACTGGCTGCGCCGCCGTCCCCAATGCGGACGGGAATGCCGGCTTTGCGAAACCAAATGCATGGTTGGCGCCATCGATCCGATCGGTCGGATCAATCCCAATGAATGCGTGCTTTGCCTGCATTGCCAGACGATCTACCACGATCCGAACACCTGCCTGGTGCTGAAGCGGCGCGCCCGTCCGACGGCCCCGACCGCGCGGGAGAACTCACCATGACACCATGCCTGACCCGGCGCCGCTTCATGACGATCTGCGCCGCCGCCGCCCTACCTCGTGAAGCTCTAGCCGGGGCGCCGATGACACGCTGGCGGGGCGCGGCACTGGGCGCCGAGGCCTCCATGACACTGGTCGGAATAAAGGGTGACGCCGCCGACGAGATCTTTGCCGCGACACAGGCCGAGATCGACCGGCTTGAGGGAATCTTCAGCCTGTATCGCGCCGGTTCGGCGCTGGCACGCCTGAACCTTGAAGGAAGGCTGGATACTCCGCCCGCCGAGCTGGTCGAACTCCTCGCCCTGTCGGATTCGCTCCATCGCGTGACCGGCGGCGCCTTCGATCCGACGATCCAGCCCCTATGGCAATTGCACGCTCTGGCCGCGCAGGAGCAACGGCGGCTCGAAGCCGAAGAGATTGCCGAGGCCAGGAAACGGACGGGTTGGGTGCATCTGCGTCACAGCCCGGACGCGGTCGGCTTCAGGCGCGACGGCATGGCTTTGACGCTCAACGGCATCGCGCAAGGGTACATCGCCGACCGGGTGGCGGCGCTGGTCCGCGCACGCGGACTGACCGACGTTCTGATCGACATGGGCGAGATCGCCGCTCTCGGCCGCCGCCCCGATCGAACGCCCTGGCGCGCCGCGATCGCGACGCCGGACGGCGAGATCGTCGGCGAGGTCCCGCTCGGCGATCGCGCGCTGGCTACCTCGGCGCCGCTCGGCACGCCGTTGGACAAGGCCGGCCGCGTCGGTCACATCCTCGATCCGCGGACGGGGCACGCCGAAGCCCGCTGGCGGCTGGTGTCGGTAGCGGCAGACAGCGCGGCGCTGGCCGACGGCCTGTCGACCGCCTTCTGCCTGATGCCCCGCCATGCGATCAAAACGGTCCTGCAGGCCCATCCGAACGTATCGCTCGAAGCAATCCTTTGACCTGTGATCGTTGAGAGGCGCACGAACCAAAGACGGGGCAGTTCTTGACCTGCCTTGCCGCCGCCCGCCAGTTCCTCAGACCGCAAGCGCGGGCGCAAGCTCCGGCGGCAGATCGAATTCGGCGGCGACGCGCGCGCGTCCCTTGGCCGACAACTTGCGCGCGGTCTTGGCGACGATGCCGAAGATTTTTTCATGGTCGTGCCTGGCGGCGAAATCCGCGAAATACCAGCGCAGGAACACCAGGCAGATCACGTCCTCCAGCATCTGCACCTCCGGGTCGCGCTTGATCCCCTCCTTGCGCAGCATCTGCGCCACGCGCGCCCCGTCGGCCTCGCAATAGCCCGCCGCGATCATCAATTCCGCCACCCGCGCGCCATGCGCCAGCGCCTGCGCTTTCCGCCAGGCGTGATAGCCCTCGCGGCTGTCGGGATACGCGCTTCGCGGCAGCTTCCAACGCTCGATGTGCTGTCCGCGCGCCGCAATCCGCAAATGCTCGGACGCATCCGGGCAGATTCGGTCGAGCTCCCCTGACATCCGCCGGCCATAGACAAGCGCCGCCGGTTCCCGCGTCTCCGCTTCCAGCGTCGGATCGGCGGAATTGGCCCTGTCGATCGCGGCGATGACTGCCTCGAATCGCCCGCTCATTGGGCCTTGCTCCAGGCATCGGCGCGATCCTCTTCGACAAAGCCGCGCAACCGTCCGACATCCGCGATGGCTGCGTGATTGTGGCTGATCGCCACGCCGTTCTGCTTCAATCGCGCGAAGGCGCGGGACAGGCTTTCGGGCTTCATGCCCAGCCGCCCCGCGATCAGCACCTTGTCGTAGGGCAAGGTCACGGTGCATGCGCCTTCGGCGACGTGGCAGAGGTCGAGCAAGAATTCGGCCAGCCGTTGCGCGCCGGTCTGGGCCTTCAGTTGCTCGACCTGTTCGACCAGCGCGTGCAGGTGCTTGAAGGTCGCCGCCAGCATCGAGATGCAAAGCTCCGGCTGCGACTTCATCATCTGCAGCACCACTGCCGCGGGAACCTGCATCAGCCGGCAATCGGTGACCGCCTCGGCGGCGACCGGATAGACGTCGCCGCGAAACGCCACCGCCTCGCCGAAGCTTCGGCCCTTGGTGAAGGTTCCGACCACCGCCTCCGCCCCGTTATGCGCGATCCGGAACAGCTTCACCCATCCTTCCAGCACGATATAGACGCTGTTGGCGGTATCGCCCTGCAGGAAGATCGTCGCCGATCGGCCAAACTTCCGGACGTCGGACCGCGCCAGGATCATGTCGGCGACATCCTCGGGTACACTGCCCAAGAGGATGGACCCCTTTGCAATCTGCCAATCGCCTTCCTGGTGCATTGGTTTCTCCGATTATGGTTTGGGATCATCGAACGCCCAGACCTAACACCAGATGCCGCCACGGGATCAATGCAGAGGAACCCAGAACCGGTCCCGGCAAGCTCGGGATGATCGCCGGACAGTCGATGCCGGGAGCCGCCCCGAGGGCGGCCTTCCAGCTCGAGCCCGGTTCGGCGGAGTTCTCGGTCCTTGGGGTTGAACAAGGCCGCTGTGAAATCACGTGCGACTTTCGCCCCAACGCCCTGATTCAAACAGTTGAAAACATTGCCGGAAGTCCGGCAACGCGTTGAGGCTACGTAATTCCCCTAAGGACATAACCGAATTTCGGGCGATCATGATCGGCGCCATTGTTTCCCCCACCAGAACGGAAAAGGGAAACAACAATGCTCGCTTCCACCCTCGCCCCGTCGCCCTTGCGGTCGCATCCCTTCACGATCGATCACCCGGCGTTTCCACCGGCTGC
>NZ_JAYXIH010000007.1:0-146941 GCF_036016755.1 Aurantimonas sp. A3-2-R12
CTCTGGCGTGCAGTCGGCAACATCTGCGACCTGTTCGAGCCCGAAGAATGTTGGAACTACCTCAAGGCCGCTGGCTATGTTGCAGATTAATCGCCTGACGCTCTAGCTAAGGACTCTACGGGCTCCAACTCAGCGAGTGGCACTTGCCCAAGCGCATCGGCGACAAGGTGAGTAAAGGTGGTGAGCATCTTATTGAAGCGCGGGCGGCTGACAAAGCGTCTCTCAATATCGGCAACCAGGCTTTTGCGTGGTGCCAAGGCAGCTAGATCGCCAAGCCGCGGCGTGAGCACTACCGGAACGGCCTCGTTTAGGTGGGCCTCAATGGCGTTGAGGTTGTCGGCGAGCTGTCGTGTCGCCGCCCCGCCCGCGTGACGCAGGGTCTCAATCTCGGCCCTGAGTGCATCGTCCTCGAGCGGCTTGTCGCACAGCGGGCAATCGGTGAGCTCGGAACCTCGATGGGCTTCATGCCAATGGGCGCCAAGGGCCTTCAGTTGAAGGCGCGTATCTTGCTGTGAGCGCTCGTCCAGTTGCAGGGCCTCGGCGACGGCTGCGTCTGCTTCATCGGCGCTACGCTGAAGCGTTATAATGGTTTCGTCGCCGAGCGCCGCTGCAACTGCAGAAAGCGATCTCCAAGTGTCAAGTTCGTCAAGGCCACCCGACAATTCCTCGCGCGCGCCGGAGATGGCGCCAGCCACCTCTGCTTGCGTGTGGGCGCTGGCGAGATCGAGCCCGCTGGCAAGATCTTCACTGATGACTTCGGTCAGCTCCGTGGCCCGTATGCGCAGACGTTTGCCAAGCGCCGCTAATATTCCGTCCGCGTCCTCTGTGTCCCCTGGCTGGAAAGCCTGTATCGTCTCTCCCGTAGGTTTGAGCGTGCGCTGCGCCTCTGCTAGCGCCGCCTCGAACAGTTCTTTTTTTTGATCAAACAACTTGGAATAGGTAGAACGGTACTCGCGGCGCTTGTCGCACAGACCTGACACCAAGGCCCCGATGTCGACGAGGTCGTCAAGGCCCGTTAAAGACTGGACCGCGCGGGTAAGTGGCGTCTGGCCCTTTTCGAAGCGGATGTGCGGCATGCGCGTAGGCATAAGCAAACCCGTCTCGACGAGCACATCGGGAATGCTAAGCTTAGGGTCAACATTGGTGCTGGCGACGCCGTTCTCAAGCCGGCGCTCCCAGACACCGGTTGCGCCAGAGTCATCGATAAAGGTGAGTGTCACTCGCACAAACGGATCTGCCGTTAGCCCAGCCTGAGTTCGCGGGTAGCAAGCAACCGGCGGCCAAGTGCCGATTTTCCGGTTTTCGATGTCATAGACCTCTGCGCGATCCTCGGGATTGGCAACCGAATGATCGCGCGGGCGCTCACCTGTCATGGCCCACAGAACCGCGCCGACCAGCGAGGACTTGCCACTGCCGTTCGGCCCTTGGAGGATCAGACTCTCGCCATCGAGCTCCAATACGAACAACGGACCGTTGCAGGTATTCAGACCACCAAAGCCCTCCGTCTCGATCTTCTGCATTCGCCACGGTCCGGTCAGGGCAGCAGTGCTTGCTACAGCCTCGCCCCCGGCAGGGTCTATTTCCTCGCCATATGCCTTAGAAAGCCCAGCGACGAAGTGATCTGGCAATCCCTTGGCTTCGCGTACCGGCGATTGCAATAGATATTCCAGAAGCCGGCGTTGAGCCGCCTCTGCGAGAGTGATCGCCTCGCGTTTTCCAGTCGCGTTCGTCCAAGCAACTTCTTGCCCGCCGAGCAACGCGCGTTGAATTTCCAGTTTGGTCAGTCGACTCATCCGCATCCCCCTCGGACAACCTTGGGACGAGACGCGACAAAATACTAGTCATATAAGCTTATTACAGATGTCCTCTTTTTAGAGAGGTCTGTCACGGCCTGCATCATCCGGAAGTGGGCACTTCTTGACCCCCCTCACTCCCCCATCTGACACGCCGTTTCGGGCCGATCCACCCCCAGCGTGTCGAGTTCGGAGACCCGGTGCAAGAAGCCCTCCTGCGGCGAGGCGGAGACGACGGACGCCTCGGTGCCGAGCAGCACCGGCTGGCGCAGCTGCCAATCCCAGTCGCGAAACGTCAGCCGCTGGCCCTTGAAGGCGGCGACGGTGAAATCCGGCCCCTTGATGAAGGCGTCGATGGTCGCCGGGTCGACCGACTGGGTGCGCGAGGCGGCCTCGCCGATTACCCGGATCGCCGTCCAGACCTGCATGTCCTTTGATTCCATGCGGCGGCCGGCGACATCGACGAAGCGGTTCTGAATCTGCGCGCCGCCCCATTGTTCGCTCGCCGGATGCCAGGAGCCGGGTTGCAGCCCGGCGGTGCCGGCGACGGGGCGCGGCAGCCAGGTGCGCCAGGGCACATAGCTGCCGAACACCTCGCTCTCGTCGGCGACCAGCAGGACGTCGTGCTCAGGCAGATCCTGCAGGAACACCGGGATCTGGCGCTGCACCAGCGCCTGACCGGAATCGGTGGCGCGGGCGCCGCCCTTGTCGGCGAAAATCTTCTCGGCGACGATCTTGCCGCCGAACTTCTTGGCGGAGCGCTTCAACGCCTCGGCGAAGAGCTGGTCGTTTTCGTGGTCGCCCTCGACCAGCGCCCAGTTCCGCCACTGCTTCCACATGAGGTACTGCGCCAGGCCGTCGGTCAGCATCGCCCGCGACGGGGCGGTGTGCAGCATGTTGGCGCGGCAACCTTCGCCGCGCAGCCGATCGTCGGTCGCGCCGGCGTTGAGGACGAGGGCGTTCTGGGATTTGGCGAGATCGGCGACGGCGAGCGTGTCGTCGGGCGACAGATCGGTGACGATGTAGTGGATGCCGCTCGCGAGCATGTCTTGCGCCGGCTGGGCGACGTCGTCGCCGGGGGCGAGCGTCGTCACGTCGAGGGTAAAGTTCTGGCCCATGAACGAGCCGGTGGTGTTGTTGTCGGCGATCGCCACCGTCGCGCCGGCAAGGCCGATGTCGGCCGGCGGGATGTCGAGGGCGGAGAGCGCGAGGGTGCGCTCATAGGTTCGGAGGAAGCCGATCTTGACCGTCTGCGTCGTCGGCTCTTCGGGTGCGGCGGCGGCCGGCACGGGGGCCGTGTCCGTCTGTGCGGGGGCTCCGGTCGTCAGGAGGATGAGCATCGCGGTTCCGCAAAGCACCCGCCGCAAGCGGTCTCTGGCCGGTGTTGTCAACGCTGGTTCCTCCCATTCCGCTGCCGGCACGGCCGGCGGTCTTTCGCAATTAGCGTCTTGCAGCGCGCCCTTCAAAGCTTATGAATCATTGCCGAGGCTGGGCGCTGAACAAAGACAAGAAGAGATGTTTCATGTGTTACGGACCCCGCATCCTGAGACAAGCGCGATTTTTTCCCGTTGTCCTGGCGCTGCTCCTGGCCACTCCCGCCTTCGCGGCGGAAAAGACTGTCGCCGTGTTCGATTTCGAGCTGATCGATTCCAGCCTCGAAGGCTCGATGATCGGCAAGAACCCGGACGAGCAGGCCCGGCTTGAAACCATGGCGCCGGCGCTGCGAGGGGACATCGACACGCTTCCCGGCTATGCCAGCGTCGACATCGCGCCGGTGCGTGACAAGGCGCTGGCGCAGAATCTGGAAAGCTGCGGCAATTGTGCGCTGAGCTTCGCCAAGACGCTCGGCGCCGACATCGCCGTCACCGGAACCGTCCAGAAGGTGTCGAACCTCATACTCAACATCAACGCCTATGCCTTCGACGTTGAGACCGGCCAGCCGATCGCGCGCGGCAGCGCCGACATCCGCTCCAACACCGACGAAAGCTGGCGGAGGGGGATCGCCTATCTGTGGAAGAACGTCCTGAAGAAGCAGTTCGAGGCCGCGCCTTGATCCGCCTGCTGGCCAGCGTCACCGGCCCCGAGGAGGCCGAGATCGTCATCGAAGGCGGCGCCGATCTCGTCGATCTGAAGGACCCGGCGCAAGGCGCGCTGGGCGCGGTGTCGCCAGCCGTCTTCGATGCGACGCTGCGGGCAGTCGCCGGCCGGCGGCCGGTCTCGGCGGTGGCCGGCGACCTGCCGATGCAGCCGGACGTCGTCCGGCGCGCGGTCGAAGCGCGGCAAACGGCCGACTATGTGAAGATCGGCCTGTTTCCGGCCAGTCGGGGGGAGCGGTTGACCGTCATCAAGGCACTGCGGGAGCCGGCCTCGCGCACCCGGCTGATAGCGGTGTTCTTCGCCGATGGCGACCCGGATTTTACGCTGCTGCCGGTGCTGGCCGAGGCGGGATTTGCCGGCGCTATGATCGACACGATCGGCAAGTCGAGCGGCGGACTGCTTCAGTATCTGTCGCTGGCCGAGCTGGCGGATTTCGTCGCCAAGGCGCGGGGGCTCGGTCTGCTGACCGGGCTCGCGGGCTCGCTGGAGCCGCCGGATGTGCCGCGGCTGGCGGTGCTGCAGCCCGATTATCTCGGCTTTCGCGGCGCCCTGACGGCTGGCCCGCGGGACGGGCCGGTTGATCTTCAGGCGGTCCGGGCGATCCGCGCGCTGATCCCGGCGGAGCAAGACGCCTCAAGGAGTGTCGCGTCGACCGCTGTCGCCGGCGACCTTATTTTCGTGCGCGACTTCACCCTGCCGATGGAAATCGGCGCCTACGGCCATGAGCGCGGCCGCACGCAAAAGGTGCGCTTTTCCGTCGAGGCCGAGATCGAGCCGATCGTCGCAGGCGCCCGGACGATGGCCGAGATCTATTCCTACGACGTGATCATCGACGCGATCCGCAGCCTCGCCGCGCGCGGGCATACGGACCTCGTCGAGACGCTGGCGCTGGAGCTCGCCGAGACCGTGCTTGACGACGTCCGCGTCCGCGAAGTGACGGTGCGGGTCGAAAAGCTCGAGCTCGGTCCCGCTGCCGTCGGGATCGCGGTGACGCGCCGCCGCTCCGGACCGACCGGGTAGGGCCATTCGAAATCAGCGCTTTACAGCGGCGGCGAAGCGTCGTTCTCTTGTCACCTTGCGGTTGAGCGCCTCGGCGTTCGCCAACGATCAGAGCGGCCAGTCAAGGCCGTCAAGGCACAGGGGGTGGAATCCGATCGGCATTCCACCCGGGAGAGACGCATTCGAAGGGCAGGTGGCAAGGCATGAAGGACATTCTCGTCGTCAAGATCGGTGGCAGTTGCGCGGCGTCGCCTGATCTGGTGCGGTGGGTGGCGGCGATCGAGCAAGCGCGATTGCCGATCGTCGTCGTGCCGGGCGGCGGTCCGTTCGCCAATGCCGTCAGGCGCTACCAGCCGCGCATGGGCTTCGGCGACGAGGCAGCGCACGAGATGGCGATCCTGGCGATGGAACAGTTCGGCTGCGCGCTCGTCGGTCTCGGCAGGCGGATGGTGAAGGCGGCGGACGAGGCCGCGATCATGGCGGCGCTCGAACGCGGCGACATCCCGGTCTGGATGCCACGCCAGCTGGTGCTTTCGGCGCCGGAGATCCCCAAAAACTGGAGCGTGACCTCGGATAGTCTTGCCGCCTGGCTGGCGGGACGGCTTCCCGGTGCACGGCTTTGCCTGTTCAAACAGATCGATTTGCCGGAAAACGCCACCATCGACGCTCTTGCCGGGGCACAGATCGTCGACGAGTGTTTCACCGAGTTGCTCGATCCGGCAACCGACGTCTATGTCGCCGGACCGGCGGATCTCAGTCTTGCCGGCGTACGCCTGGCCGAGGGAGAAATTCCCGGGCATCCTGTGATGCGGCGGCGCGTACTCGTGGCGGCAAACGCCGGGTGAGGCGAAGCCCCGACGATCCGGGCTTGGCGCTACGCCCGCCCGGCGGCTTTGCAACCGCGCCGGAATGGTCGACATAGCCGGGCATGGCGCGCGAAAAGCTGCTCTTTCTGACCGGACATCTGGCGCGGCCACGGCTCGAGCGCCTGCTGCGAGGGCTCGGTGCGACCGAATTCGACTGGGCGATCGCCGATATCGGGGTGAAGGTCGCGGCGCTCGCCACCGGCGAGATCATCGCGCGGCGACTGCAACAGCCGGTGGTGGCGGATCGCGTCATCCTTCCCGGCCGCTGCCGGGCGGATCTGGACCGCCTCTCCCAACACTTCAGGATCCCTTTCGTGCGCGGACCGGACGAACTCGCCGACCTGCCGGCCTTTCTCGGTCGCAAGGGCGCGCCGCCGGATCTGTCGCGGCACGACATGCGTATCTTCGCCGAAATCGTCGATGCCTCGGCGCTGTCCGTGGACGAGATCGTCCTGAGATCGGAGGCGATGCGGGCGGCCGGCGCCGACGTCATCGACCTCGGCTGCTTGCCCGATACGCCCTTCGCGCATCTCGAAGACGCGGTGCTGGCGCTGAAGGGCGAGGGCCACCGTGTCAGCGTCGATTCCGCCGATCCGGACGAGCTTGCGCGCGGCAACAGGGCGGGGGCGGACTTCCTCCTGTCCCTGACCGAGGAGACGCTGGCGATCGCCGGCGAAGGCGACGCCGTGCCGATCCTCGTGCCGGCCCGGCCCCATGACGTTGCCTCGCTGGAACGCGCGATCTCCGCGGCGCGGGACATGGGCATCGCTTTCATCGCCGACCCGATCCTCGATCCTATTCATTTCGGCTTTGCCGACTCGCTGGTCCGCTACCATCGTCTGCGTGAAGCCTATCCGGACGTCGACATCCTGATGGGCACCGGCAACCTTACCGAGCTCACCGACGCCGACACGTCGGGGATCACCGCGACGCTACTCGGCATCTGCTCGGAGCTTGAAATCCGCAACCTCCTCGTCGTCCATGTCAGTTCGCACACGCGCCAGACGATCGCAGAGCACGACGCGGCAAGGCGAATGCTCTTTGCCGCCCGCGAAGATGGCGCGCTGCCGCGCGGCTATTCCAAGGCATTGCTGCAGGTGCATGACGTCAAGCCGTTCGCGTCGACGCCGGACGAGCTTGCCGAGCAGGCGGCGGCGATCAAGGACCGCAACTACCGGATCGAGACTGCCGAGGACGGTATCCACCTCTACAACCGCGACGGCCATTTCATCGCAACTGATGCGTTCGATCTGTTCCCCAAGATCGCGGTCGAGGGCGATGTCGGCCACGCCTTCTATCTCGGTGCCGAGTTGCAGAAAGCGGAGATCGCCTGGCGGCTGGGAAAGCGCTACGCCCAGGACGGGCCGCTTGACTTCGGCGTCGCCGCGCCGCGCCCTGAGGCGGATCGGACTAAGCTCGAAGCGGCGGGGCATACGTTAAAGGCGAAAAAGACGCCATCATTGTAGCGGCCGACCGCGTCACGGTTTCCATGCAGAGAGTTCCGATGCCCTATATCCGCGAGACCATCCTGACCACCTGCTCCGCCTCTGGCAATGTCCACATCGCGCCGCTCGGGATTATCCAGGACGGCGAGGGCTGGGTGATCGCGCCGTTCCGCCCGTCGACAACGCTGGCCAATCTGGAGGCGACCGGCGTCGCCGTCGTCAACTACACCGACGAGGTGAAGATCTTCGCCGGCTGCCTGACCGGTCGCAAGGACTGGCCGCTGACACCGATCGACGGCTGCAAGGTGCCGCGGCTCGAAGCCGCGCTCTCTCATGACGTTCTGGAAGTCGTCTCCGTCACACCGGACGAGCAGAGGCCGCGGTTTACGTGCCGGGTCGCGGCCTCCGGTCAGCACCGGCCGTTCCAGGGGATGAACCGGGCCAAGGCGGCAGTGCTGGAGGCGGCGATCCTGGTGAGCCGGCTGAAAATGCTGCCGGCCGAGAAGATCGAGGACGAGATTGCCTATCTGAAGATCGCCATCGACAAGACCGCCGGCCCCGACGAGGAACAGGCCTGGTACTGGCTGCTGGAGAAGGTGATCGACCATCTCGCCGAGGTCGAAGGGGAAAGATGACCGGCGGGCGCCCGGTGCTCCCGCCACCGGTGACGTCGATCAGGTGATGACCGCTGGGCTGCTCAGCCGCGACTTTCGGCCAACAGCGCCAAGGCGGCCGCCGGAGCGGCCCGGCAGATGTCGTCGCGCATTTCGCCCGGGCAATCGAACAGATCGGAGAAGTCGACGACGCCGCGGTCGAGGCGGGCCGCGAGGCGCCGCAGCACGGGCCGACCGGCGCCGGCGACGACCACTGGCGCGTCGTCGCTCAGGTCTTCGCGCGACAACACCTGCAACGCCGCGTCGTGGATGTGGCGCATCTGCGCCTCCGCGAAGGCATGGGCGAGCCATTCCCAGGCGCCGTCGCCAGCATCCGCGGCATCCATGCCCACCATGCGGGCGAGGCGCCGGCGTGAGGCGTCGACCGTCTTTTCCTGATTGTCGGCGGCCGGATGCAGATCGTCCACCTCGTCGAGTATGCCGATGACGCGCTGGACGTCGGCCATCGTGGCGAAGGACTCGTTCATCACCGGGATCGACCGACCGGCGAAGGGGACACGCTTTTCCACCGCCATCAGGGGGGTGCGGGTATAGCCTTGGTAGACCAGCTCGCCGTGAACGAGGCGGTCACGGTCGGTGAAGCCGCGGGCGCGGACGTGGCCGTCGCTGACCGGCACGATGTCCGTCGTGGTCGAGCCCATGTCGAGAAACAGCGCTTCCTCGATCGAGGCGGCAGCGAGCGCCGCGCTGGCATGCCAGTTCGCCGAGGCGATCTCGGCGGCATGGGCGCCGGAATCGCCTGTCGAGATGAAGCCCGTCGCTCCGGCATAGAGCGAGATGTCGCCGGATAACCGCTCGGTGAAGACTCGGGTCAGCTGCTCGACGCCCTCCCGACGCGAGGCGAAGATATCGGACAGTTCCCCGGTCATGGTGATCGCGTGGCGCTCGACGCCGGAGACCTCGTCGAGAATGGTCGCGAGAGCCCGATCGAGATGCGCGAGGCCCTGCCAGATCGGGCTGGGCTCCTGCCAGATCTTGAGGACGCGGTCCCCCTCGGCCAGCGCCGCCTTCAGATGCGCGCCGCCAACGTCCCAACCCAGCGTTCTTGTCATGCTATTTCCGCCCGCCTCTGATACGCGCCATCCTATATCATCGAATGTTCGAACGATGCGACCCGAGGGCTTTCATGCGGATCATTCCGGTGCTCGACATCATGGGCGGTCTCGTCGTGCGCGGGGTCATGGGCGATCGCCAGGCCTACCGGCTGATCGAAACCCCGCTCAGCGACAGTGCCGATCCCGTCGCGGTGGCCAAGGGTTTGGCGGCACTGGGGAACTTTTCCGCCTTCTATGTCGCCGACCTCGACGCGATCGAGGGGCGGCCGCCGAACGCGGCCGTGTTGTCCGCGCTGGGCGAGGCCTTTCCGGACACGGAATTCTGGGTCGACGCCGGCCTGCGGACCGCGGCCGGCGCCGAACGCCTGCAACGGGCGCCGCGCCAGCACGCGGTGATGGGCACCGAATCGATCGCGGACGCCGCGGCCCTTGCGGCACTCACCCGCCCGAAGCGGGTCATCCTGTCGCTGGATTTCAGGGGTGACGCGTTCCTGGGGCCGCCGGAGATTCTCCAAGATACGACGCTTTGGCCGGACCGGGTGATCGTCATGACGCTGGCGCGGGTCGGCAGCGGCGCGGGGCCGGACCTTGCTCGCCTCGGCCCGATCATCGCTCGCGCTGAGGGACGGGCAGTCTACGCGGCCGGCGGCGTCAGGGGGCCGGAGGATATCGAAGCGCTGGAACAAGCCGGGATCGCCGGCGCGCTGGTGTCGACGGCGCTGCACGACGGACGGTTGTCGCCGGAGGCGCTGCGGCGCTTTTACCGCTGAGGGCAGCGAAAAGGGGCCGCATGGGCCCCTTTTCCTGTTGTTCGCTTCCTTGGAAGGTCGGTCTCTACTGGAAACCGAATTTGGCGGCCAATCGCCGGAGAAGGCCGGCGGGCATCGCCGGCTTGTCGTCTTTTCCGGGATGGTCTCTTGTCTAAGCCCCGGCGAACGGATGCGACGCCGTACCCTTCTTGGCAACGACTTCTTGGGCCGTCGGCGTGCCTTTGATGGCGCGCTCGATGGATTCCATCGTGGCCTGATAGTTATAATCGCGAATTTTCGCGTCGTCCTCGGCTTCCCAGTGGATGAAGACGCCGACGCAGATGAACAAATCGTCGGCCTCGGCCGCCGGGATGATGCCCTTTTCGACCGAGTCGGCTACGGCGCGCGCAACGGCGGTCTGGGCCGGGCCGAACATCTGGACGGCCTGCTTGGCGCCCTTGATGGTCACCTTGTTGAACATCACCGTGTTCGGCTTGCACGGAAGGTTCGGGGCCACGACCGCGAGCAGCGTGGTGAAGCCGTCCTTGTTGTTGGTCAGCGAGTTGCAGAACGCCGACTCCGCCGCGCTGCCGCGCGGTCCGATGATGAGGTCGATATGGGCGACTTCGTTGCCTTCGCCGACGAGCGATTCGCCGACCATGACCTTGTTGATGGTTGCCATGAGCTATTCCTCCACAAATAGGCTGCTAACTGGTCCGGCGTCGCCGCCGGCCCGGTTAAAGAACTTCCGATTCCCGAAAAGGCGAACTTATCCACGCGCCTGGATTAGGCCGCACGACCGTTCCTCCTCCCGGTCGCCAGACACGACAGGTCCGGCATACGGCTATCCTTGTTGGCGGCGTCCCGCACGGGACCGGTTAGCCAGATAGCAAAAGGGTCAAATGGCCCCCTATGGACGACAGTCAATCACCACCGAACGGCTTCCGCAAGGCTCCTCGCGAAAAGGCTGGCGACGGTCAGATCGGCCGACGTGCCGGGATTGACGCCTCCGCCTTTGAGTTCGGCGTCGAAGCTGAGGGCGAGGGCGAGCGCCGCGTCCGGATTTGGCTCCTGCTTCAAACGCTTGGCGAATTCGTCCATTCGTATCCGTATGGATTCGGCCACGTCTGGCCCGAATTTGCGCAGGATATGGCTGTCGGGAAATCGGGTAGAGAAGGCAATAAAACAATCGAGGGCTGGGCTGCGTCCCGGAGATGTTTCTCCGGTTCGGCCGGAAGCGGCGATCGCGGCAACTCCGATGTCGAAAATCTCGCGAAATCGGTTGGCATATTGCCGGGCGACGAGATCGTCCGCCTCTGCGAGGCGCATGGCGTCTATCAAACCAATCGACGGTGGTGAGCGGACGTCGTGGGTACCCCGGTTGCCAAGGCCGCCGGGAGAGGCGCGCGCGATCGCCGTGAAGACGTCTCGCGCGTCCTGCGGCCCGAGATCAGCAAGGACGGCTTCCAGTGCTCGGCGAAGCGCGCCGAGGCTTGAACCAGACATTGCGGAGACATCGTCAGCGATCTCGGCTGCCGCGGCGAGCGGGGCGGCGAGGAGCACGATGCCAAGATTGGTGTTCATGCCGGTCGCCGCCCAGCTTGCCTCGGTTGCGCCGCGAACGCGGGCGCCGACGCGGGCGCCCGGCTTTGCAATGAAGGGCGCCGCGGCAAGGGCTGCGGCCTCGAAGGTGGTGGCGCTCATGCCATGGCCGGGGGCGAAGCGGTGGACGTTGCCCGGTTTCACTGCGTCGAGCTCGGCCCGGCATGCGGCAAGGAAGGCCGCCTCGATCATGGCCGGTCTGATGCTCATTCTGCTGCCGACAGAGACCGAAAGGCGCTCGCCGCACGCCGCGCTTCAACCTGCGCCAGCAGATCGCGCGCGCGGATCGCGGCGAGGTCGCAGCCGGTGGCTTTTTTCAATCCGGTCCAGGCGGGCATCGAATTGACCTCGATGATCTGAGCGCGCCCAGCCGCGTCGCGCAGGAGATCGACGCCGCAGAAATCGCCGCCGACGGCCTCTGTGGCGGCGACGGCGAGGGCCTCAAGGTCACCGTCGGGCGGCATCGGCAGCGGCTCGGCGCCCTGCTTGACGTTGGTGATCCAGCTGGCGGCCTGACGCCGCATCGATGCGGCGGCGCGGCCGGCCGAGACGAGGATGCGCACGTCGCTCCAGCGCCCGGCCGTTTCGACCCCGGCGAAGCGCTGCAGATAGTAGACGCCGCCGGCAATATCCTCGGCCGCCGGCAGATCGTCGGCGGTGTGGATCAGCTTCAATCCATTGCCCTGCGCTCCGAACAGCGGCTTCAGCACCAGCGGGCCGGCCTCTGCCGCCGTGATCCGCAAGGCCTCGGCGCGGGATTCGACAGTGAAGCTGCGCGGGCTCGGCAGTCCAGCGCGGGCGATGAGGAAGCTGGTCATCGACTTGTCGACGCAGTTCTCGATGGCCCGTGCGTCGTTCGACACGAGGACTCCGAGGCGGGTAAGGGCATGCAGCACGCCAAGCCGACGCGTCACCTGCTCGAAGCTGCCTGCATCCATGGTGCGCACACAGACCGCGTCGGGAAGGCTTCCGCCGAAATGCGGGATGGCGAGGCCGCTGGCCGAGCCGGTGTCGAAACCGATCTCGGCGAGACCCGTCGTGTTGACCTGCGCTCCAAGATTACCGAATGCTTGGATCAACTCGCGGGCATGGCGGTCAACCTGCGCGGTGACGAGCAGGATCCGCACCGGTCCCAGGGAGGGTGCATCAATCAAAGGACGCATCGACGAGCTTGGGATCGACCGCGCCGCCTCTGAATGTCTCGCCGGTCTCCAATGCCACGACCGCGACTTCGGCCGGCGAAAACAGCATCGGGTCGATCTGGTAGAAGTCGCCCTTGTATTGGCGGAAGATCTCCGCAAAGGGCGTGCCGTAGTCCTTGGATGTGCTGCTCGGAAGCTGCTCGGCGAGGG
Source organism: Aurantimonas sp. A3-2-R12 (assembly GCF_036016755.1). NCBI lineage: Bacteria > Pseudomonadati > Pseudomonadota > Alphaproteobacteria > Hyphomicrobiales > Aurantimonadaceae > Aurantimonas > Aurantimonas sp. A3-2-R12. Next base: position 12,633 of record NZ_JAYXIH010000007.1, read on the forward strand.
CCTTGGCGTCGTCGGCGGGACCGGTGACGTGGAGGAGGATGCGGCCGCCATAGATTACCGCGTCGTTGGTGCGGCCCATCGCTGTCACGAAATCCGGATGTGGAGGGCTGAGCGGGGCGGTGCCCATGCCCTCGACGATGCGCGACAGGTCGAATTTCAGCTCATGCGCCTTGTGCAGGGCGACTTCGACGACGCGGCCGACGATCTGCACCGAGCCTGCGAGGCTCTGGGTCGGCGCGAAAATGATAACGAGATTGTCCGGCGCGACGTCGCAATCCGCGGCGATCTGGCGGACCAGCTTCTCCGGCGGCGGGCTTGACGCTTCGAGCACCAATGTCGCGATGTCGCCGCGGTCGGCATAGGCGATGTGCTTGAACAATTCCTCCTTGCCGGCGAGCGCCCGCGCGGGACCCGAGCCCATCGAGAAATAGGAATCCTCGCCGGCGCCGCTGGTCAGCTGCCAGCCGGCATATTGGCTGCCGAGGCAGGCCACAACCGGTTGCGAGGAGCGGACCGTCAAGGTGAACGGCCAGCGCCGCAGATGGGGTGAGGCTTCGAAGCTGACGGTGCCAAGGCCGCCGAGACAGATCTCGGTGATCAGCCGGCCGGCCTCCAGGCTGCCGGGAACCGACGCGCCGGCGTCGATCAGGGTCTCGCCGGCCGCGCCGATCGCGATGGCGAGCCTGAGTTCGGCGGCCCGCGTCTTCATCGCCGCAACCATTGGGACCACCCCCTGGTTCACCGATAGCCTCTGCGCGCCGCTCATGCCGCTCTCCTCCGCACTCGTTCTTGCATGTCGGCGACGCGACTGTCGAACAGCGCCCGCGCCGCGGCCGGGTTCGCCGCCTCGGCGACGATCGTGCAAAGCGGCTGGCCGGCATGGAACACGACCGGCAGGGCGGACCGGTCGCGCGTCCAGTCCGGCCAGACGAAGTGCTCCGGCAGCGTCACATCCGCGTCCGCCCAGGCAAGGCCGGTGGCGCGCACCTGACGCGGGCCGGCGAAGCGCTCCGGCAATCGGCCCCGGCAGGCGCCGAGATGCAGGCCGAACAGCGGTTCGCTGTCGGTGTCGAAGACGTCGATGGTGGCGCCGCCGCGCGGATTGATCTCGAGCAGTACAGGCCCGTCGGGCGCGAGCACGAAGTCGACGCTGCAGAGCCCGGTGAGAGGGACGCGCGCGACGAGGCGTTGCATCTGGGCCAGCATGTCTTGACCGGACGGTTCTGGAGGCTGCAGGGGGCCGACCGCGCCGCCATAGCGGTACGGCTCGGCGATCGACGGCGCCGCCCATTGCCGGGTGAAGCCGAGCAGAGCGAGTTTGTTGCCGGCTGCGACGATGCCGGCTGACCACCGCTCGCCGGCGACGAAGCGCTGGAAATAGCGGTTTGCCGTCGGCGGCGCGCTAGCGGCCGGTTGCACATGGCTGCCGCCGGCACCGCCGATCTGCTTCGACAGCCAATGGGACGCGTCCTCAGGCGGCTCCCGGCGAATTTCGGGATGGCGAATGTCGGCCTCGGCGCAGAGCGCGGCGAAGCGCTCGGGATCCTTCAGCGTCCGCACGGTGGCGGCGTCATTGCCGAGCAGCGGCCAGCGCGCCGCGATCGCCTCGATCAGCTCCGGCCGGTCCTCGAAGCCGGCGCCGTAGACGAAGCCGACCGGCGACTGGCCTTTCGCCAACCGGTCCAGCGCATCCAGAAGATCGCCGCCGTCGAAGCCGTCCGGGTAATGGCCGCGCAGAACCTCGCCACGAAGGGCGCTTTCCTTCAGATCGAGATCGCCGAAAAAATCGACAGCCAGCGCGTCGTAGCCGGCGCGCCGCGCGCTCGCGGCGATCTGCCGGGCCGAGAAGGCGGCGACCAGGACGGTCGGGCGGGTCATGTCGATTACTTGACCAGCGTTCGGGCAAGGGTGAAGGCGTCGCGGAAATCGAGGATCTGCGGCTCGTCGGCCTCGATCATGCGTTTGAACAGGCCGGATTCGGTCTGATATTTGACGTTGCCGATCGCTAGCGCCCCGACGCCGAGCGCCTGTGTGCCGCTGATCGGCTTGCCGTTGTCCATGACGTCGATCCCCTCGATGCCGGAGGGCGGAACGGCGTTGACATCGGCGGCGACGAGGAGCCCTGACGCCTGCTTCAACTGGGCAGCGTCGAGCACGCGAACCCCGGCCTTGGCGGCGGAAAGGACCACCTCGACGTCTTTCACGATGGCGTTCTGCTTCGCCGTGTCGGAGCCGTCTGCGGCGTTCACCGCGACGCCGAAACGATCCTTCATTTCCTGGGCGCGATCCTCGACGCGTTTGAGGCCGCTATAGCCGACGATCGTCACCTTGGCGCCTTCGAGGGCGGCGATGACGGCGGCCGAGTAGCCGACGACGCCGGTGGCGCCGAAGACGGCGATCGAAGTGTCCTTCAACGACCGATCCTTCTTGTCCTTCAGCAGCTTCTCGACGCAGGCGACCATCGCCGCCGCCGTGGTGAAGGAGCCGGCGGGATCCGCGAAGAGGTTGGCGCCAAAGGGCGGCACCAGCGCCTTCTTGGCCGCGTCGATCATGTCGAGGGCGAGGATCGCGTCGTTGCCGCCGAAGAAAAGGCCCGACGCCGCTCCCCATTTCGGCGGGCGCGAAAAGATGACGTCCTGGACGAGATCGGCGATCTCGGCGAGTTCGACGTTTTCGTAAGGCACGACCGCGTCATAGCCGGCGTCGAGCGCCATGTTCACGTCGAACGGGCTGACATGCTTGTGCGGGGTGAGCATGTGAAGAATGTTCTTCTCGGTCATTCCCGTTCCTCCAGAAATTCGTTGTCGTTCGCCCGGTCGAATGGCCGGGCGGATCTCGCCGCTTCGCCGCGGCCTAGCCGGTGCCCGCCAGTTGGTGGCGCGAAGCGCGTTCGACGCTGGCGCCGTGATTGCGTCCCGCGACGATGCGGGTGTCGAGGTCATGCGCGGCGCCTTCGGCCCGCGCCGCTGCAACGAGCCGCTCGGCCTCTTGCGACGATGCCGAAAATGCGAAGCCGGTCGGCCCCCAGGAACTCTGGCCGATCCCGTGAGCCCCGGCGGCGGCCAAAAAGGTGCAGGCGCGGGCGACGCGCGGGCTGGTGAAGACGCCGCCCTGGGCTGGCGCGAAGTGGCCGCCGACCATTTCCTGAATGGTCGCGACGGAGGCGCCGAAGGCAGCGATGTCCTGTTCGGCGAGGCCCGGAAGCGTCTCCATCAGCACCAGCCGGCAGATTTCCGCCGTTTCGCTTTCCGGGAACGGCGGCAGGGCGTCGAAGGCAGCGATTTCATCGGCGCCGTGAAATCCTTGACTGTTCGGGTCGAGAACGAGGATGACCCGCCAGTCCGTCGGGAAGGCAAAGCGCGAGACGATCGGTGGTGGCCGGTCTTGCCTGCCCTTGCCGCCGTCGACGGCAAGCCCGCCCTGGTTGAAGAACGCCGCCCCCAGGCCAGAGCGATTGCCGCGTCCCAACCGGGTGGCATCGCCGGTAAAATCGGTCGGAAAGCCCTCGAGTGCCCTGACGCCGGCGGCGACGGCGAGCGCCAGCTGCGTCCCGGAACCGAGTCCGGCATGGGCGGGAATGGTTTCGTCGATCGTTATCTCGTGAGTCTGGTCGAGGCTGAGATGACGGCGCATGGCGCCGAGATGCTCCGCCGCTCGTTCGGCGTCAGCGCCTTCGACACGATCGTGCCCGGCGCGGCGGATCGACAGGCGCGTCGATGGGGCGTCGAGGGCGAGGCCGATGCCGCCGAACCGACGGCCCGACTGGCCACCCGGGTCGAGGAAACCCAGGTGCAGGCGTGCGGGCGCTGAGACGCTGACGACGTCTTCTGTCACGATGTCCCCTGCTTTCGAGGTGCCCGCACCCTATTATTGCGACTGGAGCCCATCGGGCAAGTCGGAGCGAGGGAGAAAACCATGGCAGCCAAGACCTATTCGGACGCGGAAGTCGAGGAACGGTTGAAGGCGGAGCTGCCCAGCTGGCGGTTGGAGGGGGGCTGGATTCGCCGCACCTACAAGACCGCTGGCTGGAAGGGAACGCTGATGGTGATCAATACGGTCGGCCATTTGGCCGAGGCCGCCTTTCATCATCCGGACCTTACCGCATCCTATGCCTGGGTGGAGATCCGGCTGATGAACCACGCCGCCAAGGGCATTACCGATTCGGACTTCGCGCTCGCCAAAAAGATCGAGGAGGTGGTGATGTGGCAGCCGGGCAAGGAGGACGGCCCGCTGCAAGGCACGCCCGACGATCCGCGCTTCGCCTACATCAAATACGACAAGAAATAAGCCGGAGCGGGCGATCGGCTTTGACCTTCTCCCGCAAGCCTGTAGATTTGGGCGACGGGCACAGAAAGCGAAGCGTCTTGCGCAAGGCATGGATCGATGGACGGCCGGTGTCCATGGAGGAGGCGGTCCGGGCGACGGCTGATCGCATTGGCCGGAGCCGGTTTCCCGTCGTTACCGGACTGGCTACCGATCTCGCCGGTATCAATGCGGCGATCACGCTTTGCCGGGTCGCCGGCGGCGCGATCGATCACGCGACGTCGAAAGAGATTTATCCGCTGATTTCAGCGCTTCGTGACGGCGGCATGATGCTTGGCGCGCCCGCGGAAATCCGGCGTCGCGCCGACCGCGTGCTGATCGTCGGACCGGACGCTTTCGCCCCGGCGCCGGACCTGCCGCAATTCCTGTTCTCGAACGGGCCGGATCTCGGCGGTCGCACAAAGGGCGGAGGGCGGCAGGCGCTGTGGCTGGGTGCGCCGTCCGATGCCCCGCCCTTGCCGAAAGCGATCACGGTTGAACGGGTCGGTTGTCCCGGGGAGGGGATCGTCGACGCCCTCGCGATGATCAGGGCCGCGCTTGCCGGGCATCGGTTCGGCGACGGGCCGTTGCCCGAGAAGCGGATAGGCGAGATCGCGGCATGGCTGAAGGGCGCTGCCTTCGGCTGCGCCATCTTCTCACCCGCGGCGATGGATGGTCTCGGAGTCGAGATGCTCGCCGGCCTTGTCTTCGACCTCAATGCCGAGACCCGCTTCACCAGCCTGCCGGTTTTCGGTCCGGAGCAGGCCTATGCGGCGGCGCTCGCCACGACTTGGTCGACCGGCTTTCCCCTGCGCACGAGCTTCGCGCGCGGGTTTCCCGATCACGATCCGCAGATGTTCGAGGCCGGACGGCTGGTTGCCTCGGGCGAGGCGGATCTCGCCATCCATGTCGCGGCTCTGGCCGGCGCGAACGCCGCCGAGCCGGAATGGGCGGGACGGGTGCCGGTAATCGCGGTCACCGCGCCCGGCGATGCCTGGACCCATACGCCCGAGATCGGTTTCGAGGTCGCCCTGGCCGGCCGCGATCATGATGGCGCTCTTTTCGACGGGACGTTCGGCGGCTTCGTACCGGTTCCTGCAAGCGCGGAAAGCGATGCCCCTCCCTCGGCCGAGATCCTGTCGGCGATCGCGGCGGCGCTCGGCGAGGCGGCGCCATGCTGATGCGGCTCAAGGACGGACATATCGTCGATCCGGCGAACGGCCGTGATGTGGTCGCCGATCTCTTCATCGAGGACGGCCATATCGTCGATCCGCCCGCCGACGGCAGGGTGCCCGGCGAAACTATCGACTGCAAGGGCCTGATCGTCATGGCCGGAGCGATCGACATCCACTCCCACATCGCCGGCGGGCATGTGAACACGGCGCGGCTGCTGCTGCCGGAATTTCACCGTGCGTTCCAGTCGCGGCCGGGTGCGACGGCGCTGTCGAAGGTCGGCTGGACGACCGAGGAAACCGGCCTGCGCTACGCCGAAATGGGTTTCACCACGGTGGTCGAGCCGGCGATGGCGCCGTCGTCGGCTCTGCATGCCCATCTCGAACTCGCCGACATCCCGATCATCGACACTGCGACCCTCGTCGTTCTTGGTAACGACGATTTCCTGATGGGGATGATCCGAGACGGCGAGAGCGAGAGCGCCATCGCGGACTATGTCGCCTGGACCGTCTCGGCGTCCCGCGCGCTTGGCGTCAAATGCATCAATGCCGGCGGATCGGCCGCTTTCAAGGAGAATGTCCGCCAGTTTGGCTTCGACGATGAGGTGCCCGACTACGGCGTCTCCTCGCGCAAGATCGTCAAGACGCTGCAGACGGCGGTGACCGGCCTCGGCATTCCGCACCCGCTGCACGTCCACTGCAACAATCTCGGCGTTCCCGGGGATTCGGCCGCAGCGGCCGAGGCGACCATCGCTGCGGCCGAGGGTCTGCCGCTGCATCTGGCGCATCTGCAATTCTACGGCTATGGCGCCGAGGGAACTCGCCGGTTCTCCTCGGAAGGTCAGCGGCTCGCCGAACTGGTCAACGCGACGAAGGAAATTACCGTCGATATCGGCCAGGTGATGTTCGGACAGACGGTAACGGTCTCCGCCGACGAGTTGCGACAGTTCGCCGGTCGCGGCCAGGCGAAGCCGCGCAAATCGGTGATCTTCGATCATGAGGCGAATGGCGGCGGCGTCGTGCCGATGGACTACAAGCAGTCGAGCTATTTCAACGCGCTGCAATGGGCGATCGGGCTGGAGCTGTTTCTCCTGATCAAGGATCCGAGCCGGGTGTTCTTCACCACCGACCATCCGAACGGCGCCCCGTTCACCGCCTATCCGGACATCTTCGCGCTGCTGATGGACCGGGGCGTGCGCCAGCGCTGGCTGGAAGCCCTGCCGAAATCTGTGCTGGAAATGACGATCCTGCCGGAGATCACCCGCGAATATACGCTGAAGGAAATCGCGACCATGACCCGCGCGGCGCCGGCGCGGCTGCTCGGCACCGCCGATCGCGGCCATCTCGGCAAAGGCGCTATCGCCGATATCGCCGTCTACCGACCCGGTGACGACAAGGCGGCGATGTTCGGCCGGGCCGCCTATGTCTTCAAGGATGGGACCCTCGTCGTGCAGGACGGACGGGTGGTCAATCGTGTCTCCGGGCGGACCCTGTCGCTGCGTCCGGAGGCCGACAAGGCGATGGCGAAGCGTCTGGAGACCTATTTCGACGAGCGCTACGGCCTGCCGGCGCGGTGGTTCGAAGTGCCGGACTACGCGATCGGGCGCGAGGATCCGTTCAAGGTGGTGCCATGCCGGAGATGATCTTCAACGGCGTAGCGATCGACGACAGTTTCGCAGAAGCCTTTCCGATGCGCGCCACAGCGATCCAAGTGACCGCCGACAGCGAAAAATGGGCGCTGGAAGCCGCCCGCTCGTTCACCGGCTTTGCCACCTCGGTCATCGCCTGCGGCTGCGAGGCGGGGATCGACCGGCTGCTGACGCCACAGGAGACCCGCGACGGGCGGCCGGGCGTGCGTATCCTGATCTTCGCGATGGATACGAAAGGCCTGGCCAAGCAACTCGGCACCCGGCTCGGCCAATGCATTCTCACCAGCCCGACGTCGGCTTGCTACGCCGATCTGAAAGGCGAGACGCAGATCGATCTCGGCTCGGCGATCCGCTATTTCGCCGACGGCTGGCAAATATCCAAGAAATTCGGCGACAAGCATTTCTGGCGCATGCCGGTGATGGAGGGCGAATTCGTCTGCGAGGCGAAGACCGGCGTTACCAGGGAGGGCGTCGGCGGCGGCAATCTCCTGTTCATGGCGCGCGGCAGTCGGCAGGCGCTCGCCGCCGCGGAAGCGGCCGTCGCGGCGATGCGGGCTGTGCCCGACGTGATCATGCCGTTCCCGGGCGGGATCGTGCGTTCTGGTTCCAAGGTCGGCGGCAAGTACAAGGGCATGATGGCCTCGACCAACGAGGCCTATTGCCCGACGTTGAAGGGCGTGGTCCCATCCGCCCTCGGTCCCGAGATCGGCTCGGTGCTGGAAATCGTCATCGACGGCCTGTCGGCCGAGGCGGTTGCCGACGCCATGCGGGCCGGGCTGAAAGCGGCGATCGCTCTCGGGCCGGAGGAGGGGGCGATCAGGGTCGGTGCCGGCAATTACGGCGGCGATCTGGGCCCGCATCACTTCCACCTCAAGGATCTCGTGCCATGAGCGGCCTGACCTTCCGCAAGACGGCGGAACCGGACCAGCGTCTCGATCTGTCGATCCTGACGCCGGCCCATCTGGCGAATCTCAGCCAGTCCGAAATCACCGCGCTGCCGATCGGCACGACCAAGCAGCTGGTAACCGTCGGCGATATCTTCGCGCTGTCCGGCGACGACGCGGCGGCGATCCGCTTTGAGGGTGGGTCCGAGCGCTTCGACCGGATCGGCGAGGCGATGGACGGCGGCGCGATCCATGTCGCGGGCGACGCCGGCTGGCGCGTCGGCCGGCTGATGGCCGGAGGGCGGCTGACCGTCACAGGTTTAGTCGGCGGCCTCGCCGGGTCTGGCATGAGCGGCGGCTTTCTGTCGGTCGGTGGCGACGCGGGCGATTTTCTTGGCGGTCCGATGGCGGGCGAGATGGCCGGCATGCGCGGCGGCGCGATCCGGGTCGGTGGCAGCGCAGGGGCGCGGGCGGCCGACCGGATGCGCCGCGGCACCATCGTCGTCGATGGCGCGGTGGGCGACAATGCCGGCAGCCGGATGATCGCCGGAACCCTCGTCGTGGGCGGTCTGGCGCGCGGCGCGCCGGGGCGGTTGATGAAGCGCGGCACGCTGATCCTCTGCGGCGGCGCCGAACGGCTGGCCCCGACCTTTCTCGACAATGGCCCGGCCGATCTGTTGATCCTCAAGCTGATGGCGCAGGAATTCGCAGCCGGCGAGCTGGGACCTGTACCCTTCGACGGCGCGCCGATGCGGCGTATCGGCGGCGACACCGCGGTTCTCGGCAAGGGCGAAATCTTCCTGCCGCTGCGCTGACGTCCGTCGCCCGAAACGACGGACACCCGCGATCAGGTGATGGAAGGCATTGCCGAGATCCATGACGTGCAGGTCGAGGCGACGTTCCCGGACGGCACCAAGCTGGTGACGGTCCACGAGCCAATCCGCTGAGGATCGGCGCGGAGGGCGGCCGAACGCCCAGCCCATAGAGATCGATCAGCTACCCTGCTGTACTTCCTCGTCGTTCCCGCCGGCCTGACCTTGGTCCGAGGCGCTGGTCTTCGGCATCGTCATGCTCGAAGGGTCGCTCGCGACCGCATTCTCGGCTTCATCGAGCGATGAGACCGCGATCGGCGCATCAGCGGCGACGAGGCCGTTCCGCGGCGATCCGCCGATGAAGCGATAGCCCTGCTCGACCGTTGAATAGTACGCGGTCCCGACGATTCCGTTCATGGTCACGGTGCGAATCATCACCGGGTCGCCGGACCCCGCCGATCCGGTCCAAGCAAGAAGTACCGCCGCGATCACGAATGATCTCAGCATGAAGTCGACTCCCTTCTGTTGCCGGCCGTCTGGCTTCGATCGTTGTGCGTCGAAACTCCGGAGCGGCCTGGCCCAATCCTCGAGAGCCAATGTGCGGCATCGAAAATCGGGCTTGCCGAGACGATAACGAAAGGTGGTTGCCAGAGTTTCTCGCTTGTCGCGCCAGCTTTGGTTTATCGTTTCCAAAACCCTTCCGACAACCGGCGATCGGTGGACCTTTGACGCGCGGCGGGAAAAGCGGCGAGAAACCCTTTGACACCTGCTTTCCGGCCTTCCATGCTCCGCACAGTAACCCGGCCAAATGCCGGGCGGGACGCGACCCAATTCGGGGCGACCGTCGACCAAACGAGGGACAACCATGCTCAAGCGCCTTTCTCTTATCGCCGCCTCGCTTTTCGCCGCGACGGCCCCCGCCTTTGCCCACATCAATCCGGCCGAGCACGGCTCGCTGCTCACCGGCTTCGTCCATCCGCTGCTGGGCTGGGACCATGTGCTGGTCATGGTCGCCGTCGGAATCTGGGCGGCGATGATCGGTGGCCGCGCGTTGTGGGCGGTGCCACTCGCCTTCGTCACGGTGATGAGTGCCGGCTTCGCCCTGGCGGTCGCCGGAATCGCGCTGCCCTTCGTCGAGCCGGTGGTGCTTGCCTCGGTCGTCGCGCTCGGCCTGCTGATCGCCATGGCGGTGAAGCTGCCGGTTTCGCTTGCAGCGACGATCGTCGGCGCCTTCGCGCTGTTTCATGGGGCGGCGCATGGCGCCGAACTCGGCGCGTCCGGGGCCGCGGTCTTTGGCCTCGGCTTTGCCGGCGCGACGGCACTGCTGCATGGCGGCGGATTGTTGCTCGGCAATGCTCTGGTCCGGACGGCGAACCCTATCCTCCTGCGGGCGATCGGTGCGCTGTCCGCCGGCGCCGGCCTCTATCTGATGGCCGGCTGATCGTCCGGAGCCTTCGAGCCGCGCCGGGCGGCGGGGAGATGTCATGCCGGAATTCCTGCGGGCACCGCAACCGGTTGGGGAATATGATCTGATGGCGATCGGCCCTGTTCTCCTGGCCGTGCTCGTCATAATCGGTATCCGCAAGCTTTGGAGTCATTGGTCATGATCCCTGGCGAAATCTCACGGCCGCGAGCGACATCGTCCTCAACGAACGGGCGGTTCCCGTCACGATCGAGGTCGCCAATACGGGCGACCGGCCGATCCAGATCGGCAGCCACTACCACTTCGCCGAGACCAACCCGGCGCTCGCCTTCGACCGCGAGGTGACGCGCGGCATGCGCCTCGACATCGCCGCCGGCACGGCCGTGCGCTTCGAGCCGGGGGCAGACGCGCGAGGTGACGCTGGTGCCGCTCGGCGGGGTGCGCAAGGTCCATGGCTTCAACGGCAAGGTGATGGGCGCGTTCTAACGCGTCGGTTTCGGCGATCTCCGGATGATCGCGCGGTGTGAGCCCGGCGAGCGTCCGCGCGTCACCGCGCTGCGGCCAATAGCGCCCGGACCACCGCGAGCAAAAGCACCGGCATTGACGCTGTTGAGGTCGGAGCGGCCCTCCATGGCTCGCAGCTCGTTCGGCATGTCCGCACCGCCTCCGAAGCGGGGAACGACTGGCCGCAGATAGCTGTCATCGAAGTCGCGGCCATAGGCGCGCTCCTCGACCGTGTCGCCGAACACTCGGGCGCCGGGAATGCGCGGACCGGCTGGCGGTTGCGGCGCGCCGACGATCGGCAAGCCGGACATCGACATGCCCGGCACGTCTCCCATCGGGCCCGGATCGAAGGCCTGGGCGAAGGCCGCCGCCGGCAGGAGAAGTGTTGCGAGCAGTGCGAAACGAAACACGGAAAACTCCTTTCCGGCGAACGGGCGATGGGGGGCCGGCGACAGGCGCGAGCGCTGATGACGGGCGGACCATCCAGGAACGCGCCAGCAGTCTGCGCGATCCCGACAGATCGGGCAAGCCAGGCTTTCGCGACCGAATTATGGTCTGGAATGGTGCGAGGCAGCGATGGACGATGCGGAGCGCTGACCCTCGACCACACCGGCATCTACCAGGCCCCATGTCGGCCTGAGATGGAGGTCGATCCCAGACCTACGAAGTGCGGGCCGATGGCGCGCTTTTGACCTGCGAGCCGGCGAGCGAGCTGCCAATGGCGTAGCGGTATTTTCTGTTTTAGATCGGGTCCATGGCCGAATCTGCCCCGACGCTCAGGTGCAGTGCAGAGCATCGGCGCTGTCATGCACGGCGACGCGGTAGCCAGCGGCAAGGGCGTCGACGCTGGGTTTCGGCGTAACCACGGTCAGCGGGCCGCCGGGCAGTTCGCCGACGCGGTCGTAGCCGCTGGCGCTCCAGCGCAGCAGGCGGCGCTTCCAGACCAGCCAGGCGTCGCCGTCGACCAGCACGAAGGCGCCGTCAGGGATATCTGCGGCCGCCCTCGTATGATGCACTTGATCGCGCAGTCGCGGTTTGACCCGATGGGCATGGAGCGCGTCGTCCATGGCTTTGGCCGAAGGCGGTGCGGCGAGATGATGCGTCTTTCTCCACGCCTCGCGGTAGGCGTTGAAGTCGGCGCGCCGGCATTCGGCGCAAGGGCGGTGGCCGGCCGCCAGTGCCGTCGCTTCGTCGAGAAAGAACAGCTCGGAGCGGCCCGACGTCATCGGCGTGCGCCGCCTGCCGCGAAAGGCGAGAACGCAGGCAATCCAGGCCTTGTGCTTCCAGCGGCTCCGGCCGAGTTTTCGGTCGCGATCGTGCAGAATGCCGCGATTGCCCATCAGCGCGCCCCGCGCCGGATCGGCGATGATCTCTCCCAGCGGGGTTACCCGGTTTTGCAGCGGCATGACGGCTCCTCATGCCTGGTGCGCGGCTTGGGGGTGGCGGCTTGCTTGTCGCCGCCGTATCGTCGCCGCGAAGGGGACAGGGCGCGCTAGCGTGCGGAAGTAGGAAGATTCAATGATCGTTGGCACTTCGGTCAAGCGCGCGGGCGAATGGACGGACGCCGCCGACACGATCACGCTCGACGAGACGGCGCGGCATCGCCGACGCATGGCGATGGTCTCGGACGACGACGGCATCGCATTTCTGCTCGATCTGCCCGAGGCAGTGCTGCTGAGGGACGGCGACGCGATCGGCCTCGACGACGGCCGGTTGATCGCGGTGCGGGCCAAGCCCGAAGAGCTCTACGAGGTTCGTGGCAAGGACGCCCGGCATCTCCTCGTTCTGGCCTGGCAGATCGGCAATCGTCATCTGCCGGCGCAGCTTCTCGGCGAGTGTATCCTGATCCGCCGCGACCCGGTCATTTACGAGATGCTGTCCGGCCTCGGCGCGACGATCACCGAAGTGGCGGCTGGGTTCGATCCGGAGGGCGGAGCCTATGAGGCGCACGGCCATGACCACGAGCCTTCGCCCGAGACCGCAATCCGGTGAGGGACGCTGAAACCTCGACGACGCCAGAGGCGGGCGGTGTGGCCGGCGAAGCCGCCGCGCATCTGCCGCAACTGCTGACGCTGTTTTCGCCGCCTTTCCGATCGGCGCTGGACGACCTCGGTTCGGTGGCGCTAGGGTCCGACATCGCCGCGATGCGGCACGAGGCGCTGCGAACGAGGCTCTTCCGGTCATGATCCACATAAACGGCCTGCCGATGGTCGAGTCCGCGGCGTGACACGGCTGTGGCTGAAGCAGCCGCTCGCCATTCTTGCCGACGGCGCGGATGGCGGCATGGTGATCGAGGATGGGCGGATCGTCGAACTGGTGCCCGCAGGCGGCGCGCCTTCGGGGCCGGTCGACGCGGTCTTCGATGCGTCGCGGCACGTGGTCCTGCCGGGTCTCGTCAACACCCATCATCATTTCTACCAGACGCTGACTAGGGCGCATCCGGCGGCGATCGACAAGGCGCTGTTTCCCTGGCTAACCAGCCTCTATCCGATCTGGGCGCGGCTCGATCCGGACAGTTTCCGCCTGTCGGTCAGGCTGGCGCTGACCGAACTTCTCATGTCGGGCTGCACCACCGCAGCGGACCACCATTACCTGTTTCCAAAGGGTCTGGAGAACGCCATCGACATCGAGGCCGAGGAGGCGGCGAGCCTCGGCATTCGCGTCACATTGAGCCGTGGTTCGATGGACCTGTCGGAGAAGGACGGCGGCCTGCCGCCCGATAGCGTCGTCCAGGACAAGGACGACATCCTCGCGGACAGCGAACGGCTGATCGGGCGCTATCACGACCGGTCCGACGGGGCGATGATTCAGATCGCGCTGGCGCCCTGTTCGCCCTTCTCGGCGACCAAAAGCCTGATGATCGAGAGCGCCGCGCTGGCCGACAAGCATGATTGCCGGCTGCACACCCATCTTGGCGAAACCGAGGATGAGAACGCCTTTTGCGAAGCGACATTCGGTTGCCGGCCGCTCGACTATCTGGAAGACGTCGGCTGGCTCGGGCCGCGCACCTGGCTCGCCCACGGCATTCATTTTACCACCGAGGAATGCCGGCGCCTCGGCGCGCACAAGGTCGGCGTCTGCCATTGCCCGACGTCGAATGCGGTGCTGGCCTCGGGCTTTTGTCCGGTCAACGAATTGCGGGATGCCGGGGCGCCGGTCGGGCTGGGTGTCGACGGTTCGGCCTCGAACGACGCCTCGAACCTGATCGAGGCGGCTCGCCACGCGCTGATGGTCGGGCGCCTGAACTACCGCTCGGCCGCAGCGATCACCGCGCGAGACGTGCTGGCCATGGCAACCGAAGGTTCGGCGGCCTGTCTCGGCCGCACCGACATCGGCCGTATCGACATCGGGCGGCAGGCCGATCTTGCGCTGTTCACCCTCGACGAATTGCGCTTTTCCGGCGCGCATGATCCGATTGCGGCGCTGGTCCTGTGCGGCGCGACGCGCGCCGACCGGGTGATGGTGAAGGGCGAATGGCGCGTCCTCGACGGCCATCCGGTCGGGGTCGACCTGGCCCGTCTCAGGGCCGAACATAGCGCAGCGGCCCGGCGTTTCGGCTGAATTCGCGCTCCTGGTCTACCGATGCCCGGCGAAACGAGGTGCGTGGGGCAAGGAACGCGTCACGCTTTTCATCTTGCACGGGCTTGGAAGCAGCCGGATGCTTTCCGCTTTACGCCGCCGCTCCCGACGTTGCAGAATGCTTGACCGAATGGTCAAAAACGACGGAAAGAGCCTGAATGTCCGAACTGACCGCCGCCCGGCTGACGACCCATGTGCTCGACACCAGTCTCGGCCGGCCGGCCTCTGGTATCGCGGTGACGCTGTGGCGGCTCGGGGCGGACGGTGGCAGGGAAAAGGTCGTGGAAACCGTCACCAATTCGGACGGGCGCTGTGACGCGCCGCTGATGGCCGGCGAGACTTTCGTGGTCGGCGAATACGAACTCGTTTTCGCGGCCGGCGCTTATTTCGACGCGACGGGCCGGGATCTGCCGGAGCCGAAATTCCTCAGCGACGTCGTCATCCGCTTCGGCATCGCCGACGAGACGCATTATCATGTGCCGCTGCTCATTTCGCCCTTCGGCTATTCCACCTACAGGGGCAGCTGATGACCGGTCATGACGCCCCTCGGCCGATCCGCTTCGTCCTCAATGGCGAGGAGCGTGCCGTCGCGGGGCTGAAGCCGACGACGACGATTCTCGAGTATCTGCGCCGGACGGAACGGCTGACCGGCACCAAGGAGGGCTGCGCGGAGGGTGACTGCGGCGCCTGCACGGTGCTGATCGCGGAGCCGGATGGCGGCGGCGGCCTCTCGCGCCGGGCGGTCAATGCCTGCATCCAATTCCTTCCTTCGCTGAATGGCCGGGCGATCGAGACGGTGGAATACATCGGCCGTGATGGAGCCCACCCGATCCAGACGGCGATGGTGGAAAAACACGGCAGCCAGTGCGGCTTCTGCACGCCGGGTTTCGTCATGCAGCTTTACGCCGGCTGGCTCACAGGCGCGATCTCGGACCGCCAATCGGTCAAGGATCTGATCGCCGGTAATCTCTGCCGCTGCACCGGCTACGGGCCGATCGTCGAGGCGGGGTTGGAGCTCGGCGCGGTGCCGGTGCCCGATACTGCGAAAGAGGACGCGGCGCTCGGCGCTCGGCTGGCGGAATTCGAAGGTGACGGCGTCTTCGCCTATGAGGCCGGCGGCGATCACTGGTTCGCGCCGACCAATGTCGACGACCTCGCCGATACCTATGCCGCGCATCCGGATGCCGTGCTGGTCGCGGGCGCGACCGACGTCGGGCTGTGGGTGACCAAGCAGCACCGCGAGTTGCCGATGATCATCGACGTCAGCCATGTCCGCGATCTCCAGATGATCGAGGAAGCGGCCGGCCGGGTCTTTATCGGGGCCGGCGTCACTCATCGCCGGGCTTTCGACATACTGACGGGTATGCACGCCGATCTCGGCGAGATGCTGCGCCGCTTCGCGGGCTGCCAGATCCGCAATGCCGGCACGGTCGGCGGCAACATTGCCAACGGCTCGCCGATCGGCGATCTGCCGCCCTGCCTGATCGCGCTGGGCGTGCGGCTGCATCTGCGCCAGGGCGACACGGCCCGCGCCATCGACCTTGAGGATTTCTTCATCGCCTACGGCCGCCAGGACCGGGCGAAGGGCGAGTTCGTCGCCGCCGTCGAGGTGCCGCGGCTGGGGACGAACCAGCGCTTCTTCGCGCACAAGATCTCCAAGCGCTTCGATTCCGACATTTCCGCTGTCATGGCCGCGTTCCGCCTCACCTTCGACGGCGACAGAGTGAGCGAAGCACGGCTTGCCTTTGGTGGCATGGCGGAAACGCCCAAGCGCGCGGCGAAGGCGGAAGCCGCGCTTGTCGGCCGGCGCTTCGACGAAGCGGCGGTGAAAGCGGCGACTGCGGCGATGGCCGAGGACTTCACCCCGCTAACCGACATGCGCGCCTCGGCTGCGTACCGGCTAAAGACGGCGCAAAACCTGTTGCGCCGGTTCTGGCTCGAACAGCAGGGCGGCGTGCGGACCCGCATCGAGGATGTCGCGGCAGACGCGACCACGCTCGGCGAGGTTGCGTGATGGACGAAACGCGCATCCAGGATCGCGGCGGCGCCGGCGAACCTTCGCTCGAAACGCTGGGCGAGAAGCCGCCAGGCGGCGAACGCGCGATCCGGGGCGGCGTCAGGACGGCGCTCGCCCATGACAGCGGCGGCAAGCACGTCTCGGGCGCCGCGCGCTATGTCGACGATGAGCCTGAGCTGCCCGGAACGCTGCAAATCTACATCGCCATGTCGGAGCGGGCCCATGCCCGCATTGTCGGCATGGAACTCGATGACGTTCGGTCGGCGCCGGGCGTTGTCGCCATGCTGACCGCTGCGGACATCCCCGGCCAGAACGACTATTCGCCGGTGTTCGGCGACGATCCGATCTTCCCGGTCGACACGGTCGACTATGTCGGGCAGCCGCTGTTCGCCGTCGCCGCCGAGACGGAAGCGGCCGCTCGTGCTGCCGCGAAACTGGCGCGGATCGAATATGAGGACCTGCCGGCGGCGATCTGCATCGATGACGCGATCGCCCTTGCCGACAAGACCGGCGAAGACCTGCTTCCCGTCCATGAGATGAATCTCGGCGATGCCGGTGCCGCGCTCGATGCCGCGCCGGGCCGGGTCAAGGGCCGTGTCGAGGTCGGCGGTCAGGACCATTTCTACCTGGAAGGCCAGATCGCCTATGCGATCCCGCAGGAAGACGGCGACGTGCTGGTGCGCTCGTCGACCCAGCATCCGTCCGAAGTCCAGCACAATGTCGCGAAAATGCTGGGTGTGCCCGATCACGCCGTGACCGTCGAGGTGCGGCGCATGGGCGGCGGCTTCGGCGGCAAGGAAAGCCAGCCGGCGCTGTTTGCCTCGGTCGCGGCCCTCGCCGCGATCAAGACCGGCCGCCCGGCGAAGTGCCGGCTCGACCGCGACGACGACATGGAAATGACCGGCAAGCGCCACGAGGTGCGGATCGACTACGATCTCGGTTTTGCCGCCGACGGGCGCATCGCCGCCGTCGACTTCCAGCATTTCGTGCGCTGCGGCTATTCGAAGGATCTGTCGGCGGCAATCGCCGACCGGGCGATGTTTCACGCCGACAACGCCTATGCGCTGCCGGCCGCGCGCATTCGTTCGCGGCGGCTGAAGACCCACACGGTATCGAATACCGCATTTCGCGGCTTCGGCGGGCCGCAGGGCATGGTCGGGATCGAGCGCGCCATCGACCACATCGCCTTTGAGACGGGGTTCGACCCGCTCGACGTCAGGAAGCGCAATTTCTACCCGGCCCCCGAGGACCGGGGTAGTCCGGCCCTGACGCCCTATCATATGCCGGTGACCGACTCGGTGATCGGTGAGATCGTCGCGGAACTGGAGGCCTCGTCCGACTACCGCGCCCGGCGCGAGGCGATAAAGGCCTTCAATGCCGACAACCCGATTCTCAAAAAGGGCCTGGCGCTGACGCCGGTGAAGTTCGGCATCTCCTTCACCACAGCCCATCTCAATCAGGCCGGCGCGCTCGTCCATGTCTACAAGGACGGCTCGGTGCATCTCAACCACGGCGGTACGGAGATGGGGCAGGGGCTGTTCATCAAGGTCGCGCAGGTGGTCGCCGAGGAATTCCAGATCGACATCGACAAGGTGAAGATCACCGGCACGACGACCGCCAAGGTGCCGAATACGTCGGCGACGGCGGCCTCCTCCGGTTCGGACCTCAACGGCATGGCCGCACAGGCCGCCGCCCGGACGATCAAGGACCGGCTGATCGATTACGCCGCCGAGCGGTACAAGGTGCCGAAGGACCAGGTCGTCTTCGAGGCCAACCGGGTGCGGATCGGCAATGACGAGAAGCGCTTTTCCGATCTCGTCGGCGAAGCCTATCTCGCGCGCATTTCGCTGTCCTCGACCGGCTTTTACGCGACGCCCGGCATCAGCTACGACCGGGAGAACGCGCGAGGTACGCCGTTTTACTATTTTGCCTATGGCGCGGCCTGTTCGGAGGTCGTCATCGACACGTTAACCGGAGAATACCGGCTGCTGCGCGCCGACATCCTCCACGACGTCGGGCAGTCGCTGAATCCGGCGATCGATCTCGGCCAGATCGAGGGCGGCTTCATCCAGGGGATGGGCTGGCTGACCATGGAAGAGCTGTGGTGGGACGACAAGGGCCGGCTCAAGACCCATGCGCCGTCGACCTACAAGATTCCGACCGCCAACGATCGCCCGGACGATTTCCGCATGGCGATCTGGGAGAAGGGCGAGAACCGCGCGCCGACGATCTATCGCTCCAAGGCGGTCGGGGAGCCGCCGCTGATGCTGGCGATTTCGGTGTTCTCGGCGCTGACCGACGCGGTGTGTGCGGCGGGAGACGGCAAGGCCTTCCCCGATCTCGACGCACCGGCGACGCCAGAGCGGGTGCTCGCCGCGGTCGAGCGGGTGCGGGGCCTCGGATGAGCATCGTCGCTGCCCTTCGCGCTGCATTCGCCGCAGAAGAGCCATCGGTGTTCGTCACGATCACCCGCGCGCTCGGCTCGACGCCCCGCGAAGCGGGTGCGGCGATGCTGGTGACACCGTCGCAGTTTGCGGGCACGATCGGCGGCGGACGGCTCGAATTCGATGCGATCGATCGGGCGCGGGCGATGTTGGTTTCCGGCGAGACAGAGGCGGCGATGGACGTCCCGCTCGGACCGGCGATCGGCCAGTGCTGCGGCGGGCGGGTGGAGCTGTCGCTGCGCCGGGCGGACGAAGCCCTGCTTTCGGAACTGGAGACGCTCGAAGCGCGCGAGAAGGCGGAGCGACCGCTGGCGCTGATCTTCGGCGCGGGGCATACGGGCCGGGCGCTCGCCGCAGCCCTGGCGCTATTGCCGGTTCGCGTGCGCCTCGTCGACAGCCGGCCGGAGACCTTGGTCGGCCTGCCCGAGGCGGTCGAGACCGCCGCCGCGGCGTTGCCGGAGGCCGAAGTCGCGGGTGCTCCCGCCGGCACGGCATTCGTGGTGATGACCCATGAGCATTCGCTGGATTTTCTGATTGCTGCGGCGGCGCTCGCGCGGGGCGACGCCGCCTATGTCGGCATGATTGGCTCGGCGACGAAGCGCGAACGGTTTCGCCGCTATCTGGCGGATGAGGGGCGAGATGCCGACATCGCCCGCCTGACGCTGCCGATCGGCGGCGCCGCGCTGCATGACAAGCGCCCCGAGGTGATCGCCGCATTGACGGTGGCGGAGCTGGCCGTCTGCCTGCTTTCCGATCAACAGGAAAAGCTGATCGATCGCTTTGCGACGCGCAACGGGCGATGTCATAGTGCCGGGGTCAGATCAACGGGATGACCCACATCGACATGGCGCCGCGCCTGCAGCTCTCCGGCATCACCAAGCGCTTCCCGGGCGTCGTCGCGAACGATCAGGTGTCGTTCTCAGTGGCGCCCGGCGAAATCCACGCGCTGCTGGGCGAGAACGGCGCCGGCAAGTCGACGCTGGTGAAGATCATCTACGGCGTGCAGAAGGCGGACGAGGGCACGATCGCCTTCGACGGGACGCCGGTGACGATCCACTCGCCACGCGAGGCCCGCGCGCTCGGTGTCGGCATGGTGTTCCAGCACTTCTCGCTGTTCGAGGCGATGACCGTCCTGGAGAATATCGCGCTTGGGATGGACAGCCCGCCGCCGCGCCGGGAATTGGAAGCTGCGATCCGGGAGGTGCTCGCCTCCTACGATCTGACGCTCGATCCCCATCGCGTCGTCCACACGCTCTCGGTCGGCGAACGGCAGCGGATCGAGATCGTGAGGGCGCTGCTGCAGCGGCCGAAGCTGTTGATCATGGACGAGCCGACCTCGGTCCTGACCCCGCAGGAAGTCGGGCAATTGTTCGAGACGCTGCGCCGCCTCGCCCGCGAGGGCTGCTCCATCCTCTACATTTCCCACAAGCTGCACGAGATCAAGGAACTCTGCGAGACGGCGACGATCCTCAGAGGCGGCAAGGTTGTGGCCACCTGCGATCCCCGCGAAGAGTCGGCGCGGTCGATGGCCGAGCTGATGATCGGCGGGGATTTGAAGGATCTGTCCGGCAAGGAGGCCGGCGTCAGCGGCGAGGTCCGCTTTGCCGTGAGTGATCTGTCTGCGCCGGGCGAGCCGCCCTTCGGCACCAGCCTCAAGGATATCTCCTTCAACGTGCGCTCCGGCGAACTGCTGGGCATCGCGGGCGTCGCCGGCAACGGCCAGAACGAACTGCTTCAGGTGCTGTCGGGCGAGCGAATGGCCGGCGTGACCGGCAAGATCATGATCGACGGCGGCACGATCTCGAATCGTTCGGTCGACGGGCGGCGGGCCTTCGGGCTGGCGACCGTGCCGGAAGAGCGCAACGGCCATGCTGCCGTGCCGGGCCTGTCGCTTACCGAGAATGCGGTCCTGTCGGCGCGAAAGCGCATGGGGCTTGCCGCCGGCGGCATCATCAAGGCGGGCGCCGCGCGTGACTATGCGGCCTCCGTCATCGATGCCTTCTCGGTCAAGGCGACGGGGCCGGGCGCCTTGGCGGGAAGTCTGTCCGGCGGCAATCTGCAGAAATTCGTGATGGGCCGCGAGATCATGCAGGACCCCGCCGTGCTCGTTGTCTCGCAGCCGACCTGGGGCGTCGACGCGGGCGCGGCCTCGTTCATCCGCCAGGCGATGATCGACCTCGCCGCCAAGGGCGCGGCGATCGTCGTCGTCAGCCAGGACCTCGACGAGCTTCTCGAACTTTGCGACCGGATCGCCGTCATCAACGAGGGGCGGCTGTCGGAGCCGATGGACGTCCAGGGGATTTCCATCGAGCGGGTCGGACTTCTGATGGGCGGCATCCACGGCGCTCACGGGGACGAGAAGGCCGGCGCCGAGAGGGCCGCCTGATGGCCCTCGTTTTCGAGCCCCGCCGGGAGCCGAGCCGCGCCATGATGCTGACGGCCCCCGTCATCGCCGTCGTCGCGACCCTCGTCGCGGGCGCGATCGTCTTCACGTTGCTCGGCCATGACGGTCTCAAGGCGGTCTACCAGATTTTCGTCGTGCCGCTGTTCAATCCCTATCGCTGGCAGGATCTTCTGGTGAAAGCCGCGCCGCTGGCGATCATCGCGACGGGCCTGGCCATCGGCTTTCGCGCCAACATCTGGAATATCGGCGCCGAGGGACAGTACATCCTGGGCGGGCTCGCCGGCACCGGCGTCGCCTTGCTGACTCTTGACGTCGAAGGCTTCTGGGTCCTGCCCGTCATGATCGCGGCCGGCATCCTCGGCGGCATGGTCTGGGCCGGCGTACCGGCCTTCCTCAAGACGCGGCTCAACGTCAACGAGATCCTGTCGAGCCTGATGCTCAACTATGTGGCGATCCAGCTGCTCTATTATCTGATGCGCGGTCCCTGGAAAGACCCGATGGGCTTCAACTTCCCCCAGACCGCGATGTTCACCGCCGCCCAGACGCTGCCGATCGCTGTTCCGGGCACGCTGATCCATCTCGGCATACCGATCGCGGCGGCACTGGCGCTGACCGCCTGGTTCCTGATGACGCGGTCGATCACCGGGTTTCAGATCCGCGTCGTCGGGCTGGCGCCGAACGCGGCCCGCTACGGCGGCTTCCGCCAATCCTCGACGGTCTGGTTGGCGCTGCTGGTCGGCGGCGGCCTCGCCGGCCTTGCCGGAATTCTCGAGGCGTCCGGCCCTTTCGGCCAGATGGTGCCGCAATTTCCCACCGGCTACGGCTATACGGCGATCATCGTCGCCTTTCTCGGACGGCTCAATCCGCTCGGCATCCTCGTCGCCGCGCTGGTGCTGGCGCTCACCTATGTCGGGGGCGAGAGCGCCCAGACGACGATCGGCCTGCCGTCGGCCGCGGCCGGCGTGTTCCAGGCGATGATGCTGTTCTTCCTGCTCGCGACCGATCTTCTGGTGCGCTACCGGCTTGTCGTGCGACGCAAGGCCGGAGGCCCGTCTCCGGAGACCCGCCGTATCGAGGTGGAGCCGGCGACATGACCACAGCACTGTTCATCTCCATCCTGATGACGATCGCGGCGGCGGCGACGCCGCTCTTGATCGCCGCGCTCGGCGAACTGGTGGTGGAGAAATCCGGCGTCCTCAATCTCGGCGTCGAGGGCATGATGCTGATCGGCGCCGTCACCGGCTTTGCCATCGCCTATACCACCGGGATCCCGACGCTTGGCGCGTTGGCGGCGATGGCCGCAGGCGCCACGGCGTCGCTGATCTTCGCGGTCTTGACGCTCAGCCTGATGGCCAATCAGGTGGCGACGGGTCTCGCCCTGACCATCTTCGGCACCGGCGTCTCCGCGCTCCTGGGCGCGCCCTATGTCGGCATCACCACCGCGACGCTCGGGCCGATCTTCCCCGCCGCGCTCGCGAGCAATCCGATCGGGCGGCTGATCTTTGGCCATTCGCCGCTGGTCTATCTCGGGCTCGTGCTGGCCCTCGCGATCTGGTGGTTCCTGAAGCACAGCCGCGCCGGGCTGATCCTGCGTGCGGTTGGGGAGAGCGACAGCGCCGCCCACGCGATCGGCTATCCGGTTCTCAAGGTGCGCTATCTCGCGGTCCTGTTCGGCGGCGCCATGGCCGGGCTTGCCGGCTCCTATTATTCGCTGGTGCTGACGCCGATGTGGGCGGAGCGGCTGACCGCCGGTCGCGGCTGGATCGCCATCGCGCTCGTCGTCTTCGCCTCATGGCGGCCGGGGCGACTGGTGCTCGGCGCCTATCTCTTCGGTGCGGTCATCACGCTGGAGTTGCAGGCAAAGGCCGCTGGCTTCAATCTGTTCGCGCCGGAATTCCTTGCCAGCCTGCCCTATCTGGCAACCATCCTCGTCCTTGCCATCATTTCGGCCGGCAAGGGAAGCGTCCGAACCGCGGCGCCGGCCTGCCTCGGCCAACCGTTCCGGGCGAGCGCCTGACATCAACCCCAACCACCCCAAGGAGTCCCGCGATGTTCAACACCACTCGACGCCGACTGATGGCAGGAGCCGTCACGCTCGTTGCCGCAGTCTCGTTCGGCCTGCCGGCGACCGCGCAGGACGGCGAGAAAAAGGACAAGGTGAAGGCCGCCTTCGTCTATGTCGGCCCGGTCGGCGATTTCGGCTGGACCTATGCTCACGACCAGGGGCGCAAATATCTGGAGGAGAAGCTCGGCGACAAGGTCGAGACCACCTTTGTCGAAAATGTCGCGGAAGGGCCTGACGCCGAGCGGGTCATCCGCCAGCTCGCCCAGGACGGCAACGACATCGTCTTCACGACTTCCTTCGGCTTCATGAACCCGACCATCAAAGTCGCCAAGCAGTTCCCGGACGTGAAGTTCGAGCACGCGACCGGCTACCAGACCGGCTCCGACAATATGGGCCTTTACAATTCTCGCTTCTACGAGGGCCGCGCCGTGCTCGGCACGATCGCGGGCATGATGTCGGAAACCGGCAAGGCCGGCTACATCGCCTCCTTCCCGATCCCGGAAGTGGTGATGGGCATCAACGCCTTCACGCTGGCGGCGCGCGCGGTGAATCCGGATTTCGAAACCCAGGTCGTCTGGGTCAACTCCTGGTATGATCCCGCCAAGGAGGCGGACGCCGCCAAGGCGCTGCTCAGTCAGGGCGCCGACGTCATCACCCAGCACACCGATTCGCCGGCACCGCTGCAGGCCGCCGAGCAGGGCGGGGCGATCGCCTTCGGCCAGGCCTGGGACATGACCAGCTTCGCGCCCAACGCCCACATGACGGCGATCGTCGACCAGTGGGGTCCTTACTATGTCGAGCGCGTACAGGCGATGCTCGACGGCACCTGGAAGGCCGACAATGTCTGGCTCGGCATGAAGGAGGGCGAGGTCGAGATGGCGCCCTTCAACGACAAGATGCCCGCCGACGTGAAGGAAGCCGCCCAGAAGATCGTCGACGACACCAAGGCCGGCACCTACGAGGTGTTCACCGGGCCGATCAAGGATCAAGCGGGCGAGGTCAAGGTCCCGGAAGGCGAGACCATGTCGGACGAGGACCTTCTGAAGATGGACTGGTACGTCGAAGGCGTGAAGAGCTGAGGCACGGCGCTCTCAAGCGCCCGACGACACGGCAAGGGGCGCTTCGCCGCCCCTTGCCGATACCGAACCCAACAGGCTCGCGCCTTCCCCGTCTCCTGAACGGCGGGCGCATGACAGCCTTATTCGAGACCTATCAGGAGGCACCGCGACAAGGGGGCGGCGCTTCGAGGCAACTCGCGAATGTGGACCTATTTCTCCGAATGGCTGGGCTTCGCCGTGCGCTGGCTGCACGTCGTCACCGCCATCGCCTGGGTCGGCTCGTCCTTCTATTTCATCGCGCTAGATCTCGGGCTGCGCAAGCCGCGTGAACTGCCCGAGGGCGTCGGCGGCGAAGCCTGGCAGGTGCATGGCGGCGGCTTTTATCATCTGCGGAAATACATGGTCGCGCCGCCGGCGATGCCGGAGGATCTGACCTGGTTCAAATGGGAGAGCTATTCCACCTGGCTGTCCGGTTTCGCGCTGCTTGTCCTGGTCTATTACGTCGGCGCCGATCTCTATCTGATCGATCCGGAAAAGGTCGATCTGCCGGTCTGGGGCGCGAGCGCGCTCGGCATTGGCGGGCTGGCGCTCGGCTGGCTGGTCTATGACCGGCTGTGCAAGTCGCCACTGAAGAAGAACGACACGGCCTTGCTCGCCGTCCTGTTCGTTTACGTGGTCGCGGCGAGTTTCCTGTTCTCGGAGGTTTTCTCGGGCCGTGGCGCGATGCTCCACACCGGCGCGATGATCGCCACGCTGATGACCGCCAACGTGTTCCTCATCATCATCCCGAACCAGACAATCGTTGTCGCCGACCTCAAGGCGGGCCGCACGCCCGAGCCACGGCTCGGCCAGGAGGCCAAGCAGCGCTCGCTGCACAACAATTACCTGACGTTGCCGGTTATCTTCCTGATGCTGTCGAACCACTATCCGCTGGCCTTCGCGACGGAGTGGAACTGGGCGATCGCCGGGTTGGTGCTTTTGATCGGCGCGGTCATCCGGCACTACTTCAACACGATGCACGCGACCGGTCGGCAGCTCTGGTGGTGCTGGGCGGTCGCCGGTCTGCTCTTCGCCGCAGTTATCACCCTGTCGGGTGCGCCGGGCTGGCGGGCCGAGGCGAAGTCCGGTGAGGGTGCGGAAGCGTCGCGCCGGTGGGACGGCGACCCGGCCGTCGCGCTGGCCGCCTCGCCGCATTTCGCCGAGGCGGAGGCGATCATCCTGTCGCGCTGCTCCATGTGCCACGCCAGCGAGCCGCTGTGGCCGGGGCTCGCGACGGCACCGAAGGATATCCGCCTGGAAACGGGAGACGACATCATCCATTACGCATCGCTGATCGAGCGTCAGGCCGTGCGCAGCCACGCCATGCCGCCCGGCAACGTCACTGGCCTCGAACCGGCCGAACGCGAGATCCTTGCCGCGTGGATCGCATCTGGCTCCGGCCGCTATGTCGCCGACGGCGGGCAACCGTGACACGCGTCGGCGGCAGTATCGCGATCCGGGGGCGGTTGCTCTGGTTCGACGCCGACCCGGCCGAGGAGGGCGAGGGGGCGGCGGTCCGTTACATCGCGGACGGGCTCGTCGTCGTCGACAAGGGCATCATCCGCCAAGTCGGCGAGGCGTCGGCGCTATTGCCCCGGCTGCGACCCGAAATGCCGGTCGTTGATCATCGCCCGCATCTGGTGATGCCGGGCTTCATCGATCCGCATCTGCACATGCCGCAGACCCAGGTGATCGCCTCCTACGGCACCGAGCTGATGGAATGGCTGGCCAAATACACCTTTCCCGAGGAGAGCCGCTACGGCGACCCGGCGGTGGCGGCCGAGGGCGCGCGGTTCCTCATCGACGAGCTTCTGGCGAGCGGCACGACGACGGCCGGCGTCTATTGCACCACCCATCCCGAAAGCGTCGAGGCGTTCTTCACCGAGGCGGCGTGGCGGAGCCTGCGCATGGTCGCCGGCAAGGTGATGATGGATCGCGGCGCGCCGCCGGCGTTGCTCGACACTGCCGAGTCCGGCTATCAGCAGTCCAAGTCGCTGATCCGCCAATGGCACGGCAAGGGCCGGCTCGACTACGCCATCACGCCGCGCTTCGCGCCGACCTCGAGCGCAGCGCAACTGGAAGCCTGCGAGGCGCTGGCGGTCGAGCATCCCGACCTCCACATCCAGACCCATCTGTCCGAGAACGCCGCCGAGATCGCCTTTGTCCGGGAGGCGTTCCCCTGGTCGAAGGACTATACGGAAGTCTACGAGCGCTTCGGCCTTGTCCGTCCCAGGGCGCTGTTCGGCCACTGCATCCATTTGTCGCAGCGCGAGCGCGAGGCGCTCGCCAAAAAGGGCGCAACGGCAGTGTTCTGTCCGACCTCGAACCTCTTCCTCGGCTCGGGGCTGTTCGATCTCGCCGCCGCGCGCGCCGCCGGCATCAAGGTGGGGCTCGCGACCGACATCGGCGGTGGCACCAGCTATTCGATGCTGCGGACGGCGGCCGAAGCCTACAAGGTGCTGGCGCTGCAGGGCCAGAAGCTGCCCGCCTTCGACGCCTTTCACATGCTGACCGCCGGCAATGCGGCGGCGATGGGGCTCGACAACCGGATCGGGCGTATCGCGCCGGGGCTCGAGGCCGACCTCGTCGTCCTCGACACCTGCGCGACCTCGGCCATGCGCCGGCGCATGGCGCGGGTCGAGACGTTGGAGGAAGAGCTGTTCGCGCTAATGATCCTCGGCGACGAACGCGCCACTGTCGCGACCTATGCGCACGGCCACCGCGTCTATGACCGCGGGGCGGCGGCTTCGAAGCCATTGCCGCCGCGTCCCGACCATGCGCCTGTGACGGGACCGGAGCAGGCCGGCGAAGCGGCGCAGTAGCAGGTCGCATCCGGTAAATATCGCCCACCCACCGCGACAAATGCGTGTTCGCGGCTATCTCCCCTGCAGACAAGGCGACGGCGCCAAATGGTGCTGGCCTGAAGCCGGCAAGCAAGGGAGAAGCGGATGCGACTGGTACGATACGGCGAGAGCGGCGCGGAAAAGCCGGGTCTGATCGACGACGAAAACGTTCTTCGCGATCTGTCGGAGGAGGTCGAGGACATTGCTGGCGAGACGCTCTCTCGGGCGGGGCTGGAGCGGCTGCGCGCGCTCAATCCCAAGGGCTTGGCCAAAGTGGACCCGTCGCATCGCATCGGTCCGCCGGTCGGCCGGGTTGGGAACTTCATCGCGGTGGGGCTCAACTATGCCGATCACGCCAAGGAGTCCGGGATGGACATTCCGGCGGAGCCGATCCTGTTCAACAAGGCGCCGTCCTCGATCGTCGGGCCGCATGACGATGTGATCGTCCCGAAGGGCTCGGACCGGCTCGACTGGGAGGGCGAGATCGCCATCGTGATCGGCGAGGAGGCGCTCTACGTGTCGGAAGAGCAGGCGATGGATCACGTCGCTGGCTTTTGTCTCTGCAACGACGTCTCGGAGCGCACCTTCCAGACGCAGCGCGGCGGACAGTGGATGAAGGGCAAGAGCGCCCCCAGCTTCGGCCCACTCGGCCCCTGGCTGGTCACGCCCGATGCGCTCGGCGACCCGCAGGCGGTCGATCTTTGGCTCGACGTCAATGGCGAGCGCATGCAGACCGGCTCGACCGCGACGATGATTTTCCCGATCACGACGCTGGTCTCCTACATCTCGCAATTCATGCGCCTGATGCCGGGCGACGTGATCATCACCGGAACCCCGCCCGGCGTCGGCATGGGAATGAAGCCGGAGCGCTATCTCAAGCCCGGCGACATCATCACGTTGGGCGGTCGGGGCTTGGGCGAGCAACGCCAGACGGTACAGGCCTTCGCGGGGTGAGCGTCGCCAAGGCCGGTTGGACTTTCATCGGGTTCGCCGGAACAACCTGCCCGTTTCGACCCTTAATCTGATCGAGCGGGTCATTTCGCGTTCCGTAACGGTAGCCGAGACTGGACATGGGACGAAGGTTTCCTATCCCTTAAGGTTCGGAGCTTTTCGCGCGGGAGCGTTGCCTCCGCGCATCGTCTTTCCTGACTGTTGAACCTGAAGGCCGTCCATGGACAAACCCGTTGCCGCCGCCCGTCAGCCGAAAAAAGCCCCGACAGCCAAGGCCGCGGAGAGCGAAGCTCGCCTCTTGGCGCTGGCCGAAAACCGCATCGTCATCGAGGGCGTCGCGCCGGAGATTGATGGCGGTCGCTTCGCGGTCAAGCGCGTCGAGGGCGAGAAGCTGGTCGTCTCCGCCGATGTATTTTCCGACGGGCACGACGAAATCGCCGCGGCGGTCGTCTACGGCTCGGCGGACGACGAGGCCTGGAGCGAGACGCCGCTGACATTCGTCGCGAACGACCGCTGGTCGGCGGACATCGTCTTCGAGGTTCCAGGCCCCTATCGCTTTTCGATTATCGCCTGGCGCGACCTCTATGCGACATGGCGCGACGAGGCGACGAAGAAGCGCGACGCGGGCAAACTGAGCGACCTGGAACTGACCGAAGCGCGTGAACTCGTCAAAAACGCGGCGACGTCAGGGCGTGGCTCCAAGGCCGATCAGAAAGCGGTGGCGAAGCTTCACGACAAGCTGGAAAAGCTCAGCGCCAAGGGCGACGCCGACGGCCAGTACGCGCTGATGCAGGCCGCCGACACGATCGCGCTGCTCGACGCCGCCGGCCACCGCACGCATCTGTCGCGCTATCCGATCGAGGTTCCGGTCTGGGTCGATCGCACCGCCGCGGCGTTTTCGGCCTGGTACGAACTGATGCCGCGCTCGCAGTCCGGTGACGCGAGCCGGCACGGCACCTTCGACGACGTTATCAAGCGTCTGCCCGACATTCAGGAGATGGGCTTCGACGTTCTGTATTTCCCGCCGATCCATCCGATCGGAAGCACCAACCGCAAGGGCAAGAACAATACGCTGATGCCGGGGCCTGACGATCCCGGCAGTCCTTATGCGATCGGCTCGGACGAGGGCGGCCACGATGCCATCCATCCCGAACTCGGCTCATTCGAGGATTTCGCGCGGCTGGTTGAGGCGGCCAAGCAGCATGGACTGGAAATCGCCATCGATTTCGCCATCCAGTGCTCGCCGGACCACCCCTGGATCAAACAGCACCCCGAATGGTTCGACTGGCGGCCGGACGGCACGATCAAATTCGCCGAGAACCCGCCGAAGAAATACGAGGATATCGTCAACGTCCATTTCTATCGCGGCGCGCTACCGTCGATCTGGTACGAATTGCGGGACATCGTCCTGTTCTGGCTCGACAAGGGCGTCAGGATCTTCCGCGTCGATAATCCCCACACCAAGCCGTTTCCGTTCTGGGAATGGATGATCGCGGAGGTCCGCAAGGTCGATCCCGGCGTGGTGTTCCTCGCCGAGGCCTTCACCCGGCCGAAGGTGATGAAGCGGCTCGGCAAGGTCGGCTACAACCAGTCCTATTCCTATTTCACCTGGCGCAACGCCAAGGCGGAGCTGACCGAGTATCTAACCGAGCTGACGCGGACGGAAGCGGCCGAATACATGCGGCCGAACTTCTTCGTGAATACGCCGGACATTAACCCGATCTATCTCCAGGTCAGCGGTCGGCCGGGGTTTCGCACCCGCCTCGCCCTCGCCGCGACGCTTGCCGGCAATTACGGCGTCTATTCGGGTTTCGAGCTCTGCGAGTTCCTGCCGGTTCCGGGCAAGGAAGAATATCTCAACTCCGAGAAATACGAGATTCGCGCCTTCGACTGGAAGGCCGAGGGTAATATTCGCGACGACATCGCCTTCTTCAACCGGCTGCGCCGCTCGGAAAAGGCGATGCAGGATTTCCGCAGCCTCGCCTTCTACAATTTCCACAACGACAACATCCTCTATTACGGCAAGCGGACGGCCGACCTTTCCTCCTTCCTGCTCTTCGCCGTCACCCTCGATCCGCATGCGCCGCAGGGCGGCCATTTCGAGGTGCCCTTATGGGAGTTCGGGCTGCCGGACGACGGGTCGGTGATGGTCGAGGACATGGTCACCGGTCAGAGTTTTGCCTGGAAGGGCAAGGTTCAGCACTGGTGGATGAACCCGCACGACCGGCCTTACGCCGTCTTCAAGATATCCCGCTGACACCCCAACGCCGGAAGCTGCGAGCAACATGAACGAGCAAGTCACCATCGCTCCGAACGAGCCGACCCCGGGCCCCGATCCCGAGGCCATGGACTGGTACAAGGATGCGATCATCTACCAACTCCACGTCAAGACCTTCGCCGATTCGAACGGCGATGGGATCGGAGACTTCGCCGGGCTTCTCGACCGGCTGGACTATGTCCAGGAGCTCGGGGTCACGGCCATCTGGCTGTTGCCGTTCTATCCCTCGCCGCTCCGCGACGACGGCTACGACATCGCCGACTATCGCTCGGTCAATCCGTCCTACGGCAATCTGGAAGACATCGAGCGATTGATCGAGGAAGCGCACAAGCGCGGCCTGCGGGTGATCACCGAGTTGGTCATCAACCACACCTCCGACCAGCATCCTTGGTTCAAGGCGGCGCGCAACTCGCCGAAGGGCTCGCCCGAGCGCGATTTCTACGTCTGGGCCGATGACGACAAGGGCTACGACCAGACCCGCATCATCTTCCTCGACACGGAGACGTCTAACTGGACCTTTGACCCGGTGGCGGGTCAATATTTCTGGCACCGCTTCTATTCGCACCAGCCGGATCTGAACTTCGACAATCCGAAGGTCATGGAGGAAGTGCTGTCGGTCATGCACTTCTGGCTGGATAAGGGCGTCGACGGTCTGCGGCTCGACGCGATTCCTTATCTGGTCGAGCGGGAAGGCACCAACAACGAGAACCTGCCCGAGACCCACGTCGTCCTGAAGGCCATCCGCACGGATCTCGACAAACACTATCCCGACCGGATGCTGTTGGCCGAGGCCAATCAGTGGCCGGAGGACACGCACCCCTATTTCGGCGACGGCGACGAATGCCACATGGCGTTCCATTTCCCACTGATGCCGCGCATGTACATGGCGCTGGCTCAGGAGGACCGGCACCCGATCACCGACATCATGCGGCAGACGCCGGAAATCCCGGAAAACTGCCAATGGGCGATCTTCCTGCGCAATCATGACGAGCTGACCCTGGAAATGGTCACCGAGGAAGAGCGGGACTATCTGTGGTCGACCTATGCCAGCGATACGCGGGCGCGGATCAATCTCGGTATTCGCCGGCGCTTGGCGCCGCTGATGGGCAACGACCGGCGAAAGGTGGAACTCCTCAACGCCCTGTTGATGTCGATGCCGGGCACGCCGACCATTTATTACGGCGACGAGATCGGGATGGGCGACAACTATTATCTAGGCGATCGCGACGGGGTGCGCACCCCGATGCAATGGTCCGCCGACCGCAATGGCGGCTTTTCCCGCGCCGACCCGCAACGGCTCTATCTGCCTGTGATCCAGGACCCGGTCTACGGCTATCAGGCGGTCAACGTCGAGGCGCAGTCCAACAACCCGTCCTCGCAGCTCAACTGGATGCGGCGCCTGATTCAAGTCCGACGTACCAAGGAGGCCTTCGGCCGCGGGGAGATAACCTTCCTTTATCCCTCCAATCGAAAAATCCTCGCCTATCTGCGCGAATATGGCGGCGAGCGCATCCTGTGCGTCGCCAATTTGTCGAGTTCGGCCCAGGCGGTGGAGTTGGACCTCTCCGACCACGCCGGCGCCACGCCGGTGGAAATGCTCGGTCTTTCGGTGTTTCCGACAGTGGGGCCGGGAAGCTACGTTCTGACGCTGCCGGCCTACGGTTTCTTCTGGTTCGATCTGGCCTCCTCGGGCCGCGAATCCACCGAACCGGCGCCGCTTCCGGCCTTCTCGACGATTGTCGCCGCCAACGACCTTCACGGCACGATCAACACGCGCAACCAGCAAGAGATGGAATCCGTTCTGCCGGAGTTCATCGCGGGGCAGCGCTGGTTCGCCGGCAAATCCGAGCGGCCGGGCAGGGTGCGGGTGGACGTGCTCGGTCCTCCGCCGATGGGTTCGCGGCGGCATCTCTTCACCGAACTGACCGTGACCACGGCCGAGGGCGAGCACCGTTATCTGCTGCCGCTCAGCGCCAGGTGGGGAGAAGACAATCTCCATCATCAGGCGCCGATGCTTCCCTACACCTTGATGAAGATCCGCCAGGGGCCGCGGATCGGCGCGGTCGTCGACGGGGCCCGCGATCCCGATCTGGCCAAACTCGTGGTGGCCATGATCGCCGACGGCAAGACGATCGATCTCGCCGGCGGCGCCTTCGAGATCGCGACATCGCAATCGGCGCGTGAGGTGCTGACGCGGGCGGCCGAGGTCGAGGCCGACGACATCCATGCGCTGAGCGGCGAGCAGTCGAACACCTCGTTGCAAATCGGCCAGGAGGCGATCCTGAAATTCTATCGTCGTTTGCGCGACGGCATCCAGCCGGAGCTGGAGGTCACGCGCTTCCTGACCGAGAAGACTAATTTCGAAGCAGCCCCCGCTCTGCTCGGCTCGATCGAACTGGTTCGCCAGGACGGCAGCCGGACGGCGGTCGCCGCCCTGTTCGAGCGAGTGTTGAATCAAGGCGACGCCTGGACGGTGGTTACCGATGCGCTGTCCCGATATCTGCGCGATAACGCCTATGGCCAGCAGCCGACCGGCGATGAAAGCGCAGACCTCGGAGCCCTCGGCGGCGAGCCGCAACTGGCCATCCAGATCGATTCAGGCGCGGTCATCGGCACGCGAACCGGCGAGATGCACGCCGCGTTGGCGACGAAGACCGGCGACGCCGCTTTCGATCCCGAGCCGATCGATGCGGCGGCGCTTGCCGAGATCGTCGCGGAAGCCAAGCGCGAGGTGAGCGATACGCTCGTTGCGCTGTCGCGCATGCGGCACGCGGCCGGTGATTTCGCGGCTGACGGGGTGGAGCGGTTGCTCGGCGCGGAAAAGGACATCCTGACCTGGTTTGACGGTTTTTCGCACCTGGCGGTATCGACGCATCGGACCCGTATCCACGGCGACTACCATCTCGGCCAGGTGCTGGTCGCCAAGAACGACGTGGTCATCCTCGACTTCGAGGGAGAGCCGGGTCGGCCGCTGGAGGAGCGGCGGCGCAAATCTTCGCCTTTGCGGGACGTCGCTGGCATGCTGCGATCCTTCGATTACGCCGCCTTCGCGGCCCGCGACAAGGCGGGGCCGGCGGACGACGCCACGGTAGAGCGTCTGCGCGAGATGGCGGAAAGCTGGCGCGATGAGGTGGCCGAGAGCTTCCTCGTCCATTGGAGTGCGGCCTCCGGCATCGCGCTGGACGATCCGGCCACGGCCCAACTGCTCGATCTCTTCGTGCTGCAAAAGGCTTTCTACGAACTTCGCTACGAGGCGGCGATGCGGCCGGCCTGGCTGTCGATCCCGCTGCGCGGGATCATCGCGCTCCTCGAGAAACGACAGGTTTTGAAATGAACAAGACAGCACAAAAGAGCGGTGGAGCGGCCATGGTCGACCACCGCCCGAATGAGCACGAAGCGCATGAGATCGGTCGCGGTGTGCATGGCGACCCCTTTGCCGTGCTCGGGTCGCGGCCGGTCCAAGGTGGCTCCATTGTGCGGNAAGCGCATGAGATCGGTCGCGGTGTGCATGGCGACCCCTTTGCCGTGCTCGGGTCGCGGCCGGTCCAAGGTGGCTCCATTGTGCGGGTCTTTCGGCCCGGCGCCGAAGCGGCGGCCGTCGTCGATGGCAAGGGCAAGGTCCTTGGCGAGCTCGAACGCTTCGGTCCCGCAGGGTTTCATTCCGGTTTCGTCCCAGGCCTCAAGCCCGGCGACGTCTATCGGCTGCAATACGCCCATGGCGGCGACCATTGGCAGGAGGAGGACGTCTATCGCTTCGGAACCATTTTGGGCGAACAGGACGTCTATCTTCTCAACGAAGGCAATCACTACCGGCTTTACGAAAAGCTCGGCGCCCATCCCACCACGATGGGCGGCGTCGAGGGTACGGCCTTTGCCGTGCTTGCGCCGAGCGCGCGCCGGGTGTCGGTGGTCGGCAATTTCAATTCCTGGGACGGCCGCCGTCACGTCATGCGCAAGCGCCACGAATGTGGCGTCTGGGAGCTGTTCGTTCCCGCCGTCGGAAGGGGTGAGGTCTACAAATACGAACTGACCGGGCCAGACGGCAATATCATGCCGCTAAAGGCCGATCCCGTCGGTTTCCTGCAAGAAGCGGCACCGTCGACGGCCTCCGTCGTGGAAGGGCTGGTCGAGCACGACTGGCAGGACGGCGAATTCCAGAAGCATGGCGCCGACTGGCAGGATCGCGAAAAGCCCATCTCGATCTACGAGGTGCATCTGGGCTCATGGCGACGGGGCGACGACAACAGCTTCCTCACCTACGACGCTCTGGCCGAGGAACTCGTGTCCTATGTCAAGGACATGGGATTTACCCATGTGGAGTTCCTGCCGGTCTCCGAGCATCCGTTCTATGGCTCCTGGGGTTACCAGCCGATCGGCCTTTACGCTCCCACGTCCCGCTACGGCTCGCCCGAGGCCTTCGCCCGCCTCGTCGACGCGCTGCATCAGGCCGAGATCGGTGTGCTGCTCGACTGGGTACCGGGGCATTTCCCGACCGATATTCACGGCCTCGGCCAGTTCGACGGGACGGCGCTCTACGAACACCCCGATCCGCGCCGCGGCTTCCACAAGGACTGGGACACGCTGATCTACAATTACGGACGGCCGGAGATCGACAACTATCTGGTCGCCAACGGGCTCTACTGGCTCGACCGTTTCCACATCGACGGGCTGCGTGTCGATGCCGTCGCCTCGATGCTTTATCTCGACTATTCGCGCGAGCATGGCGAGTGGGAGCCCAACATTCAAGGCGGGCGCGAGAACCTCGAGGCGATGGCGTTCCTGAAGGACACAAACGAGCGCGTCGGCGAGTATTATCCGAAGGCGACCACCCATGCCGAGGAGTCGACCGCCTTCCCCGATGTCTCCAAGCCGACCTTCGCCGGCGGCCTCGGTTTCCACTTCAAATGGAACATGGGGTGGATGCACGACACGCTCGAATTCATGTCGAAGGAGCCGGTGCATCGGCGCTATCACCATCACCAGATGACCTTCGGCATGGTCTACGCCTATTCGGAGAATTTCATCCTGCCGCTCAGCCACGACGAAGTGGTCTACGGAAAGGGCTCCTTACTCGGCAAGATGCCCGGCGACCAATGGCAGAAATTCGCCAATCTCAGAGCCTATTTCGGCTTCATGTGGACGCATCCGGGCAAGAAACTCATCTTCATGGGGGGTGAGTTTGGCCAGGCCGGGGAGTGGAACCACGACCGCTCGCTTGACTGGCATCTCCTCGAAAGTCCCGAGCACAAGGGCGTGCAACGCCTCGTACGCGATCTTAACACCATGTACCGGGAGATCCCCGCGCTCCACCAGCTCGACTGCGAGCCCGCCGGTTTCGAGTGGGTCGACACATCGAATGTCGAGCAGAGCGTCATCGCCTTCCTGCGCAAAGATCGAGACGACAAGCCGGTGCTCGTCGTCTCCAACTTCACGCCGATGCCACGACACGACTACCGGATTGGCGTTCCGTCAGGCGGCAAGTGGGTGGAGCGGCTGAACACCGACGCCGAGATCTACGGCGGTTCGAATGTCGGTAATCTCGGCGGCAAGGAAGCCGAGGAACACTCGGTCCATGGCCGGCCCTATTCGGTGTCGCTGACCCTGCCGCCTCTGGCGACGATCGTGCTCGTCCAGGAAGGCTGACGCTGTTGGCAAGGCAGTCTTAGACCTCGGACGGGGGTGACCTTCCGTCCGGACTGCCCTGCACATGGCGGAGCGTGGTGAGAGGCGAACCATGCGGGGCGACCACGACGCTGAACGAGCCGTCTGTCTCCAGCACGACGGCCCGTACATTGGCGAGGTCGGCGGTCCCTTGCGAACGGATCGCCGCCAGGACCTCCTGCTCGGTGACCCGCTCCTTCGAGAGCATGGCCGATAGAAAACGGCCGTCGAAGAACAGCAGTGTCGGCTCCGCCTTGACGAGGTTTTGAACCGGCTTCCATCGCAGCGACGTCCATGCGACTGCGTATTGCAGGCTGCAAAGCAGGACGAAGGCGAAAAGGCCCTCAGACAGCGAGGTGTCCTTGTTCAAAATCACCGACGCCAGGATCGAGCCCAACGCCACAGTGACGACAAGGTCGAAGGCGTTCATCTTCGACAGCGTGCGCTTGCCGGTGGTTCGCAGGAGCAAAACCAGCCCGGCGTAAGCGAGAATTCCGGTCACCAGGATTTGCCACAAGTCGTACCAGCTATCGAATATCAAGAGCCACTCCGATCGATTATTTTAAAGGCGGCGCCAAACGCGCTCTCAGCGCTCGGCTGACATGATCAAGCCAGTCCTTGGGGGCGACGCAGATCCAGCGTCATCGGGAACGTCGGGTTCGGTGCCTCGGCGGCCGGCTCGAAGCTGCCGGGCGTATGGCCGATGTCCTCGAACCGCGCGAGCCGGCGCGCCTCGGCCTCGTAGGAATTGACCGGGAAGACGTCGTAGTTGAGCCCGCCCGGATGCGCGACGTGGTAGATGCACCCGCCTAAGGAGCGCTTCGACCAGCGATCGTAGATGTCGAAGGTCAGCGGTGCGTCGACGGGGATCGTCGGGTGGAGGCCCGAGGCCGGCTGCCACGCCTTGAATCGCACGCCTGCGACGGCGTTTTTGCCGCTGCCCGTTGCGGTCATCGGCACTTCGCGGCCGTTGCAGGTTACCATGTGCCGGGCCGGATCGAAATTCGTCATCTTGACCTGCAGCCGCTCCACCGAGGAGTCGACGAAGCGGACCGTTCCGCCGATCGCGCCGGTCTCGCCCATGACGTGCCACGGTTCCAGCGCCTGACGCAGTTCGAGCGTGACGCCGCCGCGTTCGATCTTGCCGCAGAACGGAAAGCGGAACTCGGCCTGCGCCTCGAACCATTCGGGCCGCATTGGATAGCCAGCGTCGCCGAGATCGGCGAGGACGTCCAGAAAGTCCTGCCAGACGAATTCCGGCAGCATGAAGCGATCGTGCAGCGTGGTGCCCCAGCGCACGAACTTGCCTGTCTGAGGAGACTTCCAGAATTTGGCGATCAACGCCCGGATCAGCAGTTGCTGGGCAAGGCTCATGCGGGCTTCTGGCGGCATCTCGAAGCCGCGAAACTCGACGAGCCCGAGGCGGCCGGTCGGACCATCCGGCGAAAACAGCTTGTCGATACAGATCTCGGCGCGGTGGGTGTTGCCGGTGACGTCGATCAACAGGTTGCGAAACAGCCGGTCGGTCATCCACGGCGGCACCAGTGATGACTCGGCCGGGATCTGCGCCATGGCGATTTCGAGCTCGTAGAGCTGGTCGTGCCTGGCCTCGTCGATGCGCGGCGCCTGGCTGGTCGGTCCGATGAACAGGCCGGAGAACAGATAGGACAGGGACGGGTGGCGCTGCCAATAGAGGACCAGCGACTTCAACAGGTCGGGCCGGCGCAGGAATGGCGAATCCAGCGGCGTCGCGCCGCCGACGACCACATGGTTGCCGCCGCCCGTACCGGCGTGCTTGCCGTCGATCATGAACTTGTTGGTGCCGAGGCGCGACAGCCGCGCTTCCTCGTACACCGCCGTGGTGATGTCGACGCTGTCCCGCCATGAGGCCGACGGGTGGACATTCACCTCGATAACGCCAGGGTCCGGCGCGACCCGAATGACGTTGAGGCGGGGATCTTCAGGCGGCGGGTAACCCTCGATCTGCAGTGGCAGGCCTTCGGCTTCGGCCACGTCCTCGACCGCGCCGAGAAGGTCGAGATAGGATTCGACCGTCTCGAGCGGCGGCATGAACACGCAGAGCTTGCCGTCGCGGGGTTCGATCGCCAACGCGGTGCGCACGGAGCCTTCGATCTCGGTCGGCGACGGGTCGGGCGTGCCGGCACCGGCTGACGGGCGACCGGTGGGAGACGTATCGTTGGCGGTGACGGGATCCGCCAGCGTCCGGCGCTCGCCGCCACTGCCGCGCCGGGACTGCATTTCGACACGCCCGTATTGGGTGCGGTTCTGCGGCGGCAGCGGCGGGAAGGGCTGCATCGGGTCGGCCGGATGGGTGTAGGGATAATCCTCGTCTTCCAGATGCGGGATGGCCCCGAGCGGCAGGCGGTAGCCCAGGGCGCTGTCGCCGGGTGCGAGGAACAGATGCCCGCGCCGAGTCGTCCAGCGTTCGGACTGCCAGCGGATATTGCCCCTTGCCTGCCAGGCCTGGACCGGCAACACGTAGCCGGCCGGCTGCGACAGGCCGCGATCGAACACCTTGGCGAGACGCGCGCGCTCCTCGCGGTCTTCCAGCTTGGAATCGGTCGGTTCGACGTTTTCGGGAAGCTGGGCCTCGCGGGCCAACCAATAGGCCGAATCCTCGAAGGCCGGGGCGGCATAATCCGGATCGATGCCGAGAACTTCGGCGACCTTGCGCGAGAGGCGTTCGGCCTCCTTGGGGCCGACCGGCTGCGCGTCGGTCTCGCGGGCGACGAGGTCGACGTTTTTCCAGATCGGCACGCCGTCCTTGCGCCAATAGAGCGAGAAGGTCCATCGCGGCAGGGTCTCGCCGGGATACCACTTGCCCTGGCCGTAATGGAGGAACCCGCCGGGGGCAAAACGGTCGCGCAGGCGCCGGATCAGGTCGTCGGCGAGGCCGCGCTTCATCGGCCCCGTCGCGTCGGCATTCCACTCGGGCGATTCGAAATCATCGATAGAAACGAAGGTCGGCTCGCCGCCCATGGTCAGCCGGACGTCGCCGGCGACGAGATCGGCATCGACCCGCTCACCCAGCGCGTTGAGAGCCTGCCAACTCTCCTCGGAAAACGGATGGGAGACGCGCGGCCGCTCGGCGATGCGCTCGACCGTCATTTCGAAGTCGAATTCGACCTCGGCGAAACTGACGGCGCCGGTGATCGGTGCGGCCGAGCGAAAATGCGGGGTCGCGGCGAGCGGAACGTGGCTTTCGCCGGTCATCAGTCCGGATGTCGGGTCGAGCCCGATCCAGCCGGCGCCCGGCAGATACACCTCCGCCCAGGCGTGCAGATCGGTGAAATCGACGTCCGTGCCGGTGGGTCCGTCGAGCGCCACCGTGTCGGGCTTCAACTGGATGAGGTAGCCGGAGACGAACCTGGCCGCGAAGCCGAGATGGCGCATGATCTGCACCAGCAGCCAGGAGGTGTCCCGGCAGGAGCCGGAGCCGCGTTCGAGAGTCTCCTCGGGCGTCTGGACGCCCGGCTCCATCCGTACCAGATAGTCGATCTTTTGTTCGAGCGAGCGGTTGAGCCCGACCAGGAAATCGACCGTGTGGGTCTCGCTGCGGTCGAGTTCTTCCAGATACCGGGCCAGCAGCGGCTCGGCGGGCTCGGCGTCGAGATAAGCGGCCAGATCGGTTTTCAGCGGCTCTTCATAAGCGAACGGCCACGCCTCGGCGGCCTCCTCGACGAAGAAGTTGAAGGGGTTGTAGACGGTCATGTCGGCGACGAGGTCGACCTCGATGCGAAATTCCGTCGCCGGCTCGGGGAACACGAACCGCGCCAGATAGTTGCCGAAGGGGTCCTGCTGCCAGTTGACGAAGTGCGGCTCGGGCAGGACCTTCAGCGAATAGGAAGGGACCTTCGTCCGCGAATGGGGCGCGGGCCGCAACCGCACAACCTGCGGACCGAGGCGCACGGGCCGGTCATAGCGGTAATGGGTGACGTGGTGAAGGGCTGCGAGGATCGACATCGGGGCTTTCGTTGGACCGGTTCCGGCGGGACGGCCATTGGACAATAGGGCTTTGGCGCCGCCCGGCAAACCGCCCGACCCGGCCAAAGAGACGGGAAGGGATATTGATCGCCTTCGTGCCGCCGGAACCACCGGGTCTTCGCGTATCCATGGGCGCGGCGCGGCTGGCGCAAGAAGCATTTTAGGATCTGACATCATGAAGCTGTTTTCCTGCCCGTCCTGCTCCCAAGTGGTGTTCTTCGAGAACGTCGTCTGCGAACGCTGCAACCACGCGCTCGGCTACGAGCCACGCTCGAACCGGATGCTCGCTCTGGAACCTGCCGATGGACTGTGGGTGGAGGCGGGGCGCCATTCGCAGGGACGGCGCTGGAAATATTGCCAGAACCATCAATACGGGGTCTGCAACTGGCTGATCGCCGCGGACAGCGGAGACGGGCTTTGCGCCGCCTGTCGGCACAATGTCACCGTGCCCGACCTTGCCGACGCCGAGAACATCTCGCTTTGGCGCCGCATGGAGGGCGCCAAGCACCGGATGATCTATACCGCGATGCGGCTCGGCCTGCCGCTGCAAACCCGCGACGAGCATCCCGAGGGGCTTGGCTTCGAATTCCTCTCCAGCGATACCGCGACCGGCGAGGCGGTGATGACCGGCCACGACGATGGTTTGATCACCATTGCCTTGGCCGAGGCCGACGACGCCGAGCGGGAGAATCGGCGCACCGCCATGGGCGAGCCCTATCGCACGCTGCTCGGCCACTTCCGGCACGAGGTCGGTCACTGGTACTGGGACCGCCTGGTGCGCGACGGTGGCGCGCTGGAGGCCTGCCGCGTGGTCTTCGGAAACGATGAACAGGATTACAGCGACGCGCTGCAGGCGCATTACGCCAACGGGCCGAGGCCCGACTGGCAGAATTTCTTCGTCTCATCCTATGCCGGCTCGCACGCCTGGGAGGATTTCGCCGAGACCTGGGCGCATTATTTCCACATCGTCGATACGCTCGAGACCGGCAATAGTTGGGGTGTGACGGTCGATCCGCGGGTCGACGGCCAAGGTCTTCTGACGACGACGATCGATTTCGACGTCTTTGCTCATGAAATCACGATCCAGGACGTCGCGGATGCCTGGCTGGCGCTCTCCGCGGCGCTGAATTCCTTCAATCGCTCGATGGGTCATTCCGACCTTTATCCGTTCGTCCTCAACGAGGTCGTCATTGGCAAGCTGGGCTTCATCCACGATCTGGTTCACGGTCGCATTGGACACGGCAAGCAGACGTGGCGGGCGGAATGACGCGACACCCCTCTTGTGGCGATCGCGCGGCCCCGAGGCTCCGGTTTGGCCAGCCATAGAAAAAATAGACGGCGCCTGAGGGTGGAACGAACCGTTGCCGCTCCAATTAGCCTTATGGGACGGGTGATTGAAGCGGGTGCGCGCGACGGCCGATGAGTTGACGCGCGCCGCTGACTTTTTTCCCGCTAATTCTTCATCGACCCTCAGATCGCGGCCCGCGTGTCGGATCCGTGCGGTCCGAGACTCGAAACGAGACAGGTAGCAGGCCCGTGGACATGGCAAGCAGCGACAGATCTTCCTTCGAAACCTCCTGGGGTACTGCCCGGCACGGTGATCAGACCGAGTTCCGGCTATGGGCTCCCAGCGCGCAATCGATCGAGCTGGCCGCCGCGACGGGAGACGGTTCGCTCGAATTTCTCGCCATGGACAAGGACGCTGACGGCTGGTGGCGCATCACCACGGATTGCGTCGCGGTGGGTGGCGGCTATGGTTTTCGCGTGAATGGCGACAATGTGGTGCCGGACCCGGCGGCGCGGGCGCAGGCCGGCGACGTTCACGCACTGTCGAAGCTGGTCGATCCCGCCGACTTCGTGTGGAAATCGGTCGATTGGGCCGGTCGGCCGTGGCGGGAAGCGGTGTTCTACGAACTCCACACCGGCACGTTCACGCCCGAGGGCACATTCGAAGCGATCATCGACAAGCTCGACTACCTGCGCGAGGTCGGGGTGACCGCGATCGAACTCTTGCCCGTCGCCCAGTTCGGTGGCCGGCGGGGCTGGGGCTACGACGGGGTGCTGCTCTATTGTCCGCACGAGGCGTATGGCGGGGTAGATGGCTTGAAGCGGCTCGTCGACGCCGCGCATGCGCGCGGGCTGATGGTCTTCCTCGATGTCGTCTACAATCACTTCGGCCCGGATGGGAACTATATCAGCTCTTACGCCCCCGAGTTCTTCCACGAGGAGATTCATACGCCTTGGGGGGCTGCGATCGCCTATGACGAGGCGCCGGTGCGGGCCTTCATGATCGAAAATGCGCTCTACTGGATGGAGGAATATCGCATCGACGGGCTTCGCCTCGACGCGATCGACTCAATCGAGGACACGACGGAGACGCCGTTGGTAGAGGAACTGGCGACGCGGGTACGGGCGGTGTTCCCGGACCGGCACGTCCATCTCACCAGCGAGGACGACCGCAACATCACCTGGCATATCGAACGCGGGGCATCGGGCGAGCCCAAGCTCATCTCCGGCGAGTGGAACGACGATTTTCATCATTGCGCTCATGTGCTCGCCACCCATGAAGAGGAGAGCTACTACGCCGATTATGTGCGCCACAGTGTCGAGCAGATGGCCAAGTGTCTCGCTACCGGCTTCGTGTACCAGGGTCAGCATTCGCAAACGCGGGACCGTAAGGTGGGTCAGCCGTCCGACCATCTGCCGCCGACGGCCTTCGTCAATTTCCTGCAGAACCACGACCAGATCGGCAATCGCGCCTTCGGCGATCGGCTGACGGATCTCGCGTCGCGCCGGGTCAACGAATGCCTCCAGGCCATCCTGCTGTTGTCGCCGCAGATCCCTCTGATGTTCATGGGCGAGGAATATGGCGACACCCATCCATTCAGCTTTTTTACGGATTTCGACGGCGAACTCGGTGATGTCGTGCGGGAAGGCCGCCGTAGCGAGTTCAAGAAGTTCGGCGCGTTTCGGGACGAGGAAGCGCGCAAGCTGATCCCCGATCCGAACGCCGAGACGACTTTCCGCGATTCCCGGCTGGATTGGTCGATGATGTCGCGGCCGACGTATGCCCGCCGTCTCGCCATGACGAAGGTGCTGCTGGCCAAGCGCCGGCAAAACATTGTCCCGCTTCTCGAAGCCATTCCGCCCCATTGCGGCAGCTATCACGTCTCGGATAATTCCAAGGCGTTCGTCGTTGCCTGGGTGCTGAAGGGCGGCGCGGTCCTGCATCTCTTCGCCAATCTGGATGACGAGCCCTGGGCGATCCCCGACGATGTCATGAAGGGCGACCTGACCTGCGGGACGCTGGTCCACGCCCACCCGAAGGGCGCCGACGCGGATCTGAAAACCGGCATCTTGCCCGGACCGTCAGTGGTTTTCCGGCTTGAAGAGCAGCGCCTGATTGTCGGGCCAGCCCAGTGAGCGAGCAACTCGACAGGCTGGCAGCGAGCCACGGCATCCAACTCGCCTATATCTCGGAACTCGGAGAGCGCCAGGTCATATCCGACGAAGCCAAGCGGGCGCTGCTCGCCATTCTGAGCGTCGATCCCGATCATGGCAAGGCCGGCGACTTCGACGAAGCGCAGGATGCGCCGACGCGGCGCTGCGCGTTGCCCGAGGCGATCGCGGCAAATCGCGCCTGGGGCGTCGCGTGCCAGCTTTACAGCCTTCGCTCGCATCGCAATCTCGGCATGGGCGATTTCGAGGATCTGGCCGATCTGGCGCAAGTAGCCGCCGCCGAAGGGGCGGCCTTCATCGGCGTCAATCCGCTGCATGCGCTGTTCATGGCCGATCCTGGCCGCTACAGCCCCTATTCGCCGTCCAGCCGCCGCTTCCTCAATCCGCTCTACATCGCCGTCGACCAACTGGCGGGCGGGCCGGAGGCGATCGCGCGGCTGAGGGATGCCGAGCCAAGTCTTTTCGCGGGTCTCGATGGGACGCTTGTCGACTATCCGGCGGCGGGAAAGGTGAAGCGCGGGCTTTTAAAGCAGATCTTCGCCGATCGGATCGACGCCATCCGCGAGGATCAGGCGTTCGAGCGTTTTTGCGCCGGCGGTGACGAGGCCCTCGCGGGCTTTGCTCTGTTCGAGGCGATCTCCGAGTTGCAGGTCGACGCTGGAGCCTATGTGGGCTGGCACTCCTGGCCGAAACCCCTGCAGTCACGGGACAGTCCGCAGGTCGCCCGCTTCGCCGAGGACCATGCCGACCTCGTCCTGTTCCACTGCTGGCTGCAATACGTCGCAGAGGAGCAATTGGCCGAGGCTCAGGCGCGCGCGCTCGCCGCAGGGATGCCCATCGGCCTCTATCTCGATCTCGCCGTGGGCGTTGCGCCCGACGGGGCGGAGACCTGGGCCGATCCTTCCCTCACGGTCGGCGCGGCGCGGGTCGGCTCGCCGCCGGACATGTTCAACAGCCAGGGACAGGATTGGGGGCTGGCGCCGCTGTCGCCCAAAGCCCTCGCCGAACGCGGCTATCAGCCACTGCGCGATTCCTTCGAGGCGCTGACCCGCAACGCCGGGGCGATCCGGATCGACCATGTGATGGGGCTCGCGCGGTTGTGGTGGATTCCCGAGGGCATTCCCTCCTCGGGCGGCGGCTATGTCCGCTATCCGCTCGGCGCGATGGTCGACGCGGTCGCGGCGGCGTCCGAGGCGAACGCCTGCCTGGTCATTGGCGAGGACCTCGGCACCGTGCCGCCGGGCTTCCGGCACAAGATG
Organism: Aurantimonas sp. A3-2-R12; assembly: GCF_036016755.1. Classification (NCBI taxonomy): domain Bacteria; kingdom Pseudomonadati; phylum Pseudomonadota; class Alphaproteobacteria; order Hyphomicrobiales; family Aurantimonadaceae; genus Aurantimonas; species Aurantimonas sp. A3-2-R12. The sequence continues at coordinate 57,441 of NZ_JAYXIH010000007.1, forward strand.
GAAGCGGCGCGAATCCTGTCCTACCGGGTGCTGTATTTCGAGCGCCACCGCGAGACCGAATTCCTGCCGCCGAGCGCCTATCCGAAGCTCGCGCTCGCCTGCGTCTCAACCCATGATCTCGCCACCCTCGCAGGATGGTGGCAGGGTGCCGACATCGCGTTGCGGGCCGAGATGGGCACCCAGGACGCCGCCGCGACCGAGCGCGACCGCGACAGCCGCCGTCATGATCGCCGTGCGCTGGCGGTGGCATTGGCGGAGGAGGGGATCCTCCCCGACGATTTGCGCCCAGCGGTGGCCGGGACGGACGACCTGCCGGCGGAATTGCCCGCCGAGTTGGCCGTCGCGATCCACCGCTTCGTCGCCCGCACGCCATCCGTGCTAGTGACGGTGCAACTCGACGACATGGTCGGAGCCGAGCGCCAGCCGAATCTTCCCGGCACGACCGACCAATATCCGAACTGGCGTATCCGGTCGGATGTCCCGATCGAAGACCTGCCAGGGAACGAGCGTTTCCGTGCGCTTTCCGCCGCCATGCGTGAAGAAAGACCCATCGCCTCATGAGCCGCCCTCTCGTTGCCACCTACCGCCTGCAGTTTCGCGAGGGCACGACGTTCGAGACGGCCGGGAAGCTCGCGCCCTACATGGCGCAGCTCGGCGTCAGCCATCTCTATGCCTCGCCGATCTTCGCGGCTTCTCCCGGTTCGACGCACGGCTACGACGTCACGGATTACAACGCCTTCGAGGACGATCTCGGCGGGCTGAGCGGATTCACCGCCATGAGCGATGCCCTGGTCGCTTCGGATCTCGCGCTGATCGTCGACTTCGTTCCCAACCACATGGGGGTTTCGCCGAAGAATTATTGGTGGGAAGACGTTTTGCGCTGGGGCGCCGAAAGCCGCTACGCCCAGACCTTCGATATTTCCTGGGAAGCGGAAAAGATTCTCGTTCCGGTGCTTGGCAAGCCCTATGGCGAGGCGCTGGCCGAGGGCGATCTGTCGGTTGAGCTCGACACGGAGAACGCTCAGTTGCGCTTCGATGCCTCCGGCTATGGACTGCCGATCGATCCCAGAACCTACGGCCATGTCTTCGGCTTGATGGATCATCCGGAAAAGGACCGGATGGTGCGGCGATTTTCGGTCTCGACTCCGGCCGAGGCGGAGGAACTGGCGGAACGCTTTTCGGAACATCTGACCGAGAAGGGGTTCAGCAAGGCCCTCAAGCACGCGCTCGAGACGATCAATAGCGACCGGCACGCGCTACACGAGCTGCACGAAGCGCAAACCTGGCGGCTCGCCTGGTGGCGGACGGCCCGCGAAAAGCTCACCTATCGGCGGTTCTTCGAGATCGCCGACCTGATCGGTGTCCGGCAGGAATCGCGGCGTGTCTTCCGCGAATCCCATCAACTGGTCATCCGGCTCGCCCGCGAGCGCCGGCTGGACGGAATCCGGATCGATCACGTCGATGGTCTGGCCGACCCGAAGGGCTACCTAGAACAACTGAAGCAGGCGTTCCACTCGGTTCGCCGTTCGCCGACGATCCACGTCGAGAAAATCCTGACCGGCCCCGAACGGTTGCGCCGATCCTGGGAGATCGAGGGGACCACCGGCTACGAGTTCATCACGGCCCTGTCCGGCCTCTACGTTGATGCCGGGCAGGAAGAGGCGATGACGGCGGCCTATCACGATTTCCTCGGCGAGGACGAGGATTTGCGGGGCATGATCACCCGGCAGAAACGCTCGATCTTCCAGCGCAACCTCGCCGGCGAACTGTCGCACCTGACCGGTCTCGCCCTGGCGGTGGCGGGCAGGGGCCTCGCCACCCGCGACCTCGGCCAGGACACCATAGCGCGGGCCATCGTCGAGGTTGCGACGGCGTTGCCGGTCTATCGCACCTATGTCTCTGTGGACGGCGTGCCGCGGCGCGATATCGCGATCATCGACGATGCCGTCGATCTCGCCATGACCTGGCGCGAGGTCGAAGCCGACGAGCCGATCCAGTTCATCGGCCGCCTGCTCAAGCTGGATTTCGAGGACGGCGCCGATGTCGCCGCTTCGCTGGACTTCACCCGGCGGTTCCAGCAGACCACCGGCGCGGTCATGGCCAAGGCCGTCGAGGATACCGCATTCTACCGCTATAACCGGCTCATCGCCCTCAACGAGGTGGGCGGCGAACCGGATCACTACGGCGCCGACCTGGATGCGTTCCACACGGCAATGCAAATCCGGGTAGAGGACCAGCCCGAGGGCCTGCTCGCCACCTCGACCCACGACACCAAGCGCGGCGAGGATGCCCGCGCCCGCCTCTACACCCTGTCCGAGGCGCCGGAGCACTGGCGCGATCTCATCACGGAATTCGCCGAACGGATGGCGCCGTGGCGCAAGGACATCGACGGTGGTGTCGAGGCCCCGGAACCCGCCACCGAATGGGGGCTCTACCAATCGCTGCTCGGCGTATTGCCGGCCGATTTCGACCCCACCGACGGGGCGCAGAGGGAGGCGATCGCCGGTCGTCTGGCGGCCTATGCTGAAAAGGCCGTGCGCGAGGCCAAGCGCTGGACCAGTTGGACCTCTCCCGCCGAGCCCTACGAGCGCGCGCTGCGCGGCTTCGTCGAGGCGGCGCTCGATCCGAAAAAATCGGGCTCGTTCCTGACCGACTTCTGGGCTGCGGCGCAGCCCTTCGTCGCCGCCGGAGCGCTGACGTCGCTGTCGCAGACGGTGATCAAGCTCGCCGCCCCCGGCGTTCCCGACATCTACCAGGGCACGGAATTCTACGATTTCTCCCTGGTCGATCCGGACAACAGGCGTGACGTCGATTTCGCCGCGCGCAGCGAGGCGATCGCTGGCGATGTGGCGTTCGAGGAGGCTCTGGCCGATTGGCGCTCGGGCCGCATCAAGGCGATGCTGACGGCCGCGGGGCTGGCGATGCGGGGCCGGACGCCGGCGCTGTTCACCGCCGGCAGCTATGTGCCGCTCGCGGTCGAGGGCGACATGGCGCGGCACGTCGTCGCCTTTGTGCGGACGGACGAGACCGGCGGCGCGGCGATCGCGGTGGCGCCGCGGCTTTGCCTGACGCTTCTCGATGGGCGCGAGGCCATCGACGTTCAGGCCGAGCGCTGGGGCGACACCCGGATCAGCCTGCCGGAGGAACTGGCGGCTCGATCCTGGCGCAACATCCTCACCGGCGAGACCGTCGAAGCGTCCGGCGAACTTGCGCTTGCCGCGATTTTGGCCAAGCTGCCCTTCGCACTTCTCGAGGTGAGCTGACGAAACGGGGTGTGCCGCCAGCCTCAATGGACGCATTTTCCGCGGGCGGAGATCGAGATCTGAGCGGGAGGAAGCCATGACCATCCGGACCGTCGTGTGGAACGAATTCATCCACGAACGGGAGAACCCGGTCGTCAAGGAGATCTATCCGGACGGAATCCACGGCACGATCGCCGCATTCCTGTCGACCGATCAGGACTTCGCGGTCTCGACCGCGACGCTCGACGAGCCGGAACATGGTCTGCCGCAAGCGCGCCTCGACGAGACCGACGTGCTCGTCTGGTGGGGGCACAAGGCGCATGGGCAGGTTTCGGACGAGATCGCGGACCGTGTCGCAGCCCGCGTCCATGAGGGCATGGGCCTGATCGTCCTCCATTCGGGTCATTTCGCCAAGGTATTCAAGCGGCTGATGGGCACGCCCTGTTCGCTGCGCTGGCGCGAGGCGGGCGAACGGGAGCGGCTGTGGGCGGTGAACCGCTCACACCCGATCGTGCAAGGGGTGGGTCCTGCGATCGAACTGCCGAACGCGGAGATGTATGGCGAGCCGTTTCTGGTGCCCGAGCCGATGGAGACCGTGTTCATCTCCTGGTTCGAGGGCGGCGAAGTGTTCCGGTCCGGCCTGACCTACCAGCGCGGGGCGGGAAAGATCTTCTATTTCCGCCCCGGCCACGAGACCTATCCGGTCTACCACAACGCGGAGATCCAGACGGTCGTCAAGAATGCCGTGCGCTGGGCCTATAATCCGGTGCCCGCCTGGAAGGATGTCGCGGCGGCGCCGAACGTGCCGGCCGACAAGGCGCCGGAGCCACTCGAGGTCAAGGGCCCGAGGCTGCACAAGGCCGGGGAGGCCGGATACCGATGAGCGGCGGAGGAGACGGCGAGACCGGGGCCGCCGCCGGCGAAAAGCGCATCATGATCCTCGGCACCGGTGGCATCTCGCATCGCCATGCCGAACATTTCCTGTCGATTCCCGGTTGCCGGATTGTGGCGGCCTGCGACACCAATGGCGAACGGGCCCGCGCCTTCGCCGACATGCACGGCATCCCCAAATCCTTCAACAGTCTTGGCGACGCGCTCCAATGGGGTGAGTTCGATGCCGTGGTGAACTCGACGCCCGATAACGTCCACAAGCCGACGACGATGGAGATTCTGGCGGCGGGCAAGGCGGTCTTTTGCGAAAAGCCGCTGGCCGTCAACGCCGACGACGCCTTCGAGATGGCCGAGGCAGCCGAGCGGGCGGGGCTGATCAACATGGTCAACCTCACCTACCGCAACGCCCACGGGATTCAGATGGCGCGGCGGATGATCGAAGCGGGCGAAATCGGCACGGTCCGCCACGTCGAGGCGAGTTATCTGCAGAGCTGGCTGACCGGCCAGCATTGGGGCGACTGGCGCATCGACGAGCGATGGCTGTGGCGCTTGTCGACGGTGCACGGCTCCAAGGGCGTGCTCGGCGATATCGGCATTCACATCCTCGACTTCGCCACCTATGGCACCGGCCTCGACATCGTCGCGCTGCAGGCCCGGCTGAAGACCTTCGACAAGGCTGAGGGCGGGGCCATCGGCGCCTACAAGCTCGATGCCAACGATTCCTGCGCGATGACGGTGGAGTTTTCGAACGGCGCGCTCGGCGTCGTCCATATGAGCCGCTACGCCACCGGTCGGGCCAATGACCTCGACCTGACCATCCACGGCGACAAGGGCGCCCTCAAGATCTGGGCGAACCAGACCGATTCGATGCTGCGGGTCTGTCTCGGATCGGATATCGAGACCCAGACCTGGAAGCCGCTCGAATGCCCGCCGACGCCGCGCAACGCCGACCGGTTCGTCATCGCGCTCTTGTCGGGGGTCAATGGCGAGCCGGATTTCCGCCATGCCGCCGAGGTCCAGAAGCTGCTCGATCTCTGTTTCGTGTCGGACGCGGAGCGACGGATGCTGCCAGTCGGCTGACGGGCAGCGGGGCGGTGGATTGTCAGCCGCCCCGGACCGAACTCAATCCATATACTGGCCGCCATTGGCCGACAGCGTCGAGCCGGTGATGAAGCCGGCGTCGTCGGAGGCGAGGAACACCACGCAGCGGGCGATTTCGTCCGCCTCGCCCAGCCGTCCGACCGGGATCTGCGGCAGGATGTGCTTTTGCATGACGTCGTCGGAGATCGTCGCCATCATGTCGGTGTTGATGTAGCCGGGACAGATCGCGTTGACCGTGATGCCCTTCTTGGCGCCTTCCAGCGCCAGTGCCTTGGTGAAACCGAGGTCGCCGGCCTTGGCGGCGGAGTAGTTGGCCTGGCCGGCCTGGCCCTTCTGGCCGTTGATCGACGAAATGTTGATGATCCGGCCGAAATTGCGCTCGCGCATCCCTTCCCAGACCGGGCGGGTCATGTTGAACAGGCCGGACAGATTGGTGCCGATGACCGCCTGCCAGTGCTCCGGCGTCATCTTGTGGAACATGGCGTCCTTGGTGATGCCGGCATTGTTGACCAGGATCTCGACCGGGCCGTGTTCGGCCTCGACCTTGGCGATCCCCTCAGAGCACGCCTCGAAGGACGACACGTCCCATTTATAGACCGGGATGCCGGTGTCGTCCTTGAAGGCGTTCGCCTTCTCGTCATTACCGGCATAGGTGGCGACCACCGTATGACCGGCCGCCTTCAACGCCTTGGAGATCGCCGCGCCGATGCCGCGCGAGCCTCCCGTCACGATGGCTACTTTGCCCATGTGTTTCCTCCCGTTGCGTGTTTATGCCGGCATCAAACGGGCGGACCTCCATCCGCCCGTCGGCTGTTACTATCGTCGTCCTACATTCGCTCGAAGCACATGGCGACGCCCATGCCGCCGCCGATGCAGAGCGTGGCGAGGCCCTTCTTGGCGTCGCGGCGCATCATCTCGTGGATCAGCGTGTTGAGGACGCGGTTACCGGAGGCGCCGATCGGATGGCCGATGGCGATCGCCCCGCCATTGACGTTGACGATGTCCGGGTTCCAGCCGAGATCCTTGTTGACCGCGCAGGCCTGCGCCGCGAAGGCCTCATTGGCCTCGACGAGGTCGAGATCCTCGACGCTCCAGCCGGCCTTTTCCAGCGCCTTGCGCGAGGCCGGGATCGGGCCCGTGCCCATGATCGACGGGTCGACGCCGGCGGTCGCCCAGGAGACGATCCGCACCAGCGGGGTGAGTCCGCGCCGCTCGGCCTCGGCCTCGCTCATCAGCACCGTCACCGCGGCGCCGTCATTGATGCCGGAGGCGTTGGCCGCCGTGACCGAGCCTTCCTTGTCGAAGGCGGGGCGCAGCTTCTGCACCTTGTCGAGCGTCGTGCCATGCTTGATGTACTCGTCGTCCTCGACGATCGTGTCGCCCTTGCGGCCCTTGACCGTAAAGGGGGCGATCTCGTCCTTGAACCGACCGGCCTTCTGGGCGGCCTCGGCCTTGTTCTGCGACTTCACCGCGAATTCGTCCTGCATCTCGCGGGTGATCTGCCACTGGCGCGAAACGTTCTCGGCGGTGGTGCCCATGTGATAGCCGTTGAAGGCGTCGAGCAGTCCGTCCTTCAGCATGGTGTCGATCAGCTTGAGGTCGCCCATCTTCTGGCCGGAGCGCAGATGCGCGGCGTGCGGTGCCATCGACATCGATTCCTGGCCGCCCGCGACGATCACCTTGGCGTCACCCATGGCAATCTGCTGCATGCCGATGGCGACGGTGCGCAGACCCGAACCGCAAAGCTGGTTGAGCGCCCAGGCAGTGGTTTCCTGCGGACAGCCCGCCAGCATCGCCGCCTGGCGGGCTGGGTTCTGACCCTCGCCGGCGGTCAGGATCTGGCCCATGATGACCTCGTCGACCTCGCCTGCGTCGACCTTGGCCCGCGACAGCGCCTCGCGGATCACTGCGGCGCCCAGTTCGTGGGCGGGCACGGTCGCGAAGGCGCCGTTGAACGAGCCGACCGGCGTGCGCGCGGCCCCGACGATGACGACCGATTGTCCGTTATTCATGGCATGTCCTTCCTGGAGGTGAGCGCCGCGCCGAATCCGGTGCCGTTGGTTCAGATGCAGATAGGGCGCCGTCGCACTTTTCTCAGTTGTCGCAGAGGCGGTTCGCGGCTGTCAAACCCGCTTCGTCGGTTCGCCTCGCTGCCGCCAATAGCCGAAAGGTTTGGAAAGCGCCCGGTTTTGTGCCTATCATTTATGCGGCGCAACGAAGCAGTTGCACAAAGCGTCCTCAGGGCGCCGACGGTATCGTGGACAAGGGGTGAGGCATGGCCAAGAATTCGGATGTTACGGTCATCAAGAAATACGCCAACCGTCGGCTCTACAATACCGGCACCAGCACCTATGTGACGCTGGAAAACCTGGCCGCGATGGTCAAGAGCAACGAGGAATTCGTCGTCCAGGATGCCAAGTCCGGCGAAGACATTACCCATTCCGTCCTGACCCAGATCATCTTCGAGCAGGAGAACAAGGGCGGGCAGAATTTGATGCCGATCGCCTTCCTGCGCCAGCTCATCAGCTTTTATGGCGACCAGATGCAAATGGTCATCCCAGGCTATTTGGAGCAGACGATGAGCGCGTTTACCCGCGAACAGGAGGGGTTTCGCGACAAGATGGCCGGGCCCATGGCCCAGTCGCCGATCAAGATGATGGAGGCGCAGGTCGTCCGCAACACCGAGATGTTCCGGAAGGCCATGGCGGTGTTCAATCCGTTCGTCGTGGGGGCGATGGGCGAGGCCGGGAAAGGCGAGGGCGCGCCGGCGCAAGGTTCGGACAGCGACGCGGCGTCCGGCCAGGAGGACCTGAAAGCGATGCGCCAGCAACTCGCCGAGATGCAGAAGCGTATCGAGGCCCTCGACGGCAAGAAGAAGGACTGAGGCCTGGCGTTTAGAGGCCGGAAAGGCTTCACGCCAGCTTCCTTGGCCCCAAACGCGAAAAAGGCCGGTTGCTGAAACCGGCCTTTTCGATTCTGAGTCAGGATATGGCTGCGCCATTCTGGCGCAGGAGCCGACATCCGCCACGGATCGCGGCCGCCCTCACGTCATCATGCCCAGACACTGATCTGCCGCGTGCGCCTGATGACGCATGGCGTCAGCTTCGGTGTCAGGCTTTTTCCTTGATCGTCAGAATCTGACGACCGCGATACATGCCGGTCTTCAGGTCGACGTGATGCGGCCGGCGCAGCTCGCCCGAATCCTTGTCCTCGATGTAGGTCGGCGCCTTCAGCGCATCCATCGAGCGGCGCATGCCGCGCTTCGACGGGGATGTTTTGCGTTTGGGTACGGCCATGTTCTGCTCCGTTCGGGCTGTCGGGCGATGGCCCGCGAGGCGCATCGGCGACGTCAGTCTGATCTGTTGCGCGCCAATGCCAGGAAACGTCCCGCTTCTTCGCGCCGCGCTTTCACGTCCGAAGCCACTGCGATCACGCTGCGATCGCGGCAAGGCTTCACCATGACGGGAATTCGAGGGTGCCCATAGCAAAGCCAAGCGTCTTTGGAAAGGGGGCGAGGTGAAAACCGTCAGCTCACCTTCGCCGGTTTCAGGCAGCCGATATAGTCGCCGGACCGGCTTGCGAGGCGCTCGACGCGGCGGGCCAGGCGATCGAGGCTCTTGCTCGGGTTGGCCGGGCTGCGTGCTCCCGGAGCCGGTAGCGTGACGGCGAGGAGCGCGGCCTGGCGGGCGTTGAGTTCGGCGGCGGCGCGGCCGAAATAGTGCTGGCTCGCCGCGCCGACACCGTAGACGCCAGTGTCCCACTCGACGATGTTGAGGTAGATTTCCATGATGCGGCGCTTCGACAGGATGGCATCGGCGTAAAGCGCCAGCGGCGCTTCCAGTCCCTTGCGCAGATAGGACCGCCCGTTCCACAGAAACAGGTTCTTCACCATCTGCATAGGGATGGTCGAGGCCCCGCGCGTTTCCTCGCCCGCCAAGGCCTCCTCGACGACGGCGCGCATTTCGCCCCAATCGATGCCGCGATGCCGGCAGAACTGGCCGTCCTCCGACATCATCACCGAATAGACCATCACCGGCGCGACATCGTCGATCGAGACCCACTCGCGGAGCATCGGCCGGAAGGTGAAATGATCGGCCAACATGAGCGTTGAGACCGGATGCACCGCCCGGATGGAATAGATCGGTGTCAGGATGAGCGGAATCGCCCCAAGCAGCAGAACAATCAGGAAAGCGCCGGCAAAAATGCGGCGCATCAGAGCGGCCGGCCACGACGGGCGTCCGGACTATCCACGATGCGGAGGCAACGGCGAAGGCTCATGAAGAGCGTTCTAGCCGGGTCGCCGCGGAGCCGCAACGCTGCTGTGCTTGACCGGCGGCGCGACATGGGCAAAGCCGGGCCGCGACGTTAGGGAGCAGGGATACGCGAATGAGCGCGAGTGATTTCGAAACGCGGCTGGCCGCGTCGGCAAAGGCGATCGAGGCCTCTTTGGCGCGCCGCCTCGGCGGCTCGGACCGGCTGCTGGAGGCGACTCCCGAGCGGCTTCTCAGGGCGATGCGTCATGGCGCACTCGACGGCGGCAAGCGGCTGCGGCCGTTTCTGCTTGTGGAGAGCGCCCGCCTGTTCGGCGCTGATCCGGACGAGGCGCTCGCTGCGGCGACCGCGCTCGAATGCGTCCACTGCTATTCGCTGGTCCATGACGATTTGCCGGCCATGGACGACGATGCCATGCGGCGCGGCAAGCCGACCGTTCACAAGGCGTTCGACGAGGCGACGGCGATCCTCGCCGGCGACAGCCTGTTGACGCTCGCCTTCGGTTTGATCGTCGATGAGGACACGCTGTCGGCTTCGGCGCGCCTCGGGTTGGTCGCTCTGCTCTCGCGCGATGCCGGGGCAGCCGGCATGGCGGGCGGCCAGGCGCTCGATCTGGAGGCAGAGGGGCGCACTTTATCGGAGGATGAGATAGCGACGATGCAGGCGATGAAGACCGGCGCGCTGATCGCCTGCGCCTGTGAGGCCGGGCCGGTAATCGCCGATGCGGCGGCGCCCGATCGTGCCCGGTTGCGGCGCTTCGGCGAGATCGTCGGGCTCGCCTTCCAACTTTCCGACGATCTCCTCGACGAGACGGCGGACGCCGCGACGCTCGGCAAGGCGGCGGGCAAGGACCGGAGCCGGGGCAAGAAGACGCTGCCCGCGCTCAACGGCATCGCCTGGACGCAAGACCGCCTCGCCGAACTCGTGGCGCAGGCCGAAGCGGAACTGGCGCCCTATGGCGACAAAGCGACGACGTTGGTCGAGGCGGCGCGGTTCGTGGCGGAGCGGACGCGTTAGCGGAGCGGTTGGCCCGGACTATATTCAATCGCGAATCCGCTTGACGGCCTGAGATTCTGGGAGGCTACTAGCTCTGTTTTCACCTGTGGAGGTCGCGATGAAGATCGTGGTCATTGGCGTGTTGGGAAGCGCTATCCTGTTTTCGTCGGCGGCTCAGGCGCAGAGCTGCTTTGACCTTTGGTACGAGAGAAACCTGATCTATGCCGAAAACGGCTACTGTTTCTCGACGAGTCTCGGCCGGCGTACCTTCGCAAGCTTCGACTGCTGGACCTCCAACCCCCGGCTGACGGCGGCCGAGCAACGGCGGGTTGCCGCCCTCAAGGCCGAAGAAAAGCGGCGTGGTTGCAAGGTCAATTGACGCGGGGCGCGACGCCTCGAATGCCGTACGATCCGGGTTCCCGAACGAACGGTTTCAGTTCTTCATCACCACGCAGGAGCCGCCGGCGCCGCGCAGTCGCTGGCAGAGCTGGTCGGCCTCGCCCCGCGTCTCGGCGCCGATCCGCACCGCGTAGATCCGAGCCCGCCCACCGGCGCGATCGCGCAGGACAATCGGCGTCTTGCCTCCCAGAATCCCGGAATAGGTCGACTGCACGCGGCGAAACATCTGCATCGCGACCGACTGCTTCACATGGCCGGCGACCTGCACGCCCCAGGGTCGCATCGGGGCGCTTTCGACAGTGGCGAAGATCGCCCGCGTCTTCATGATGGGCAACCGGGCGCAGCTTTGCAGGAATTCGCGTTCGGCTTCGAGCGGTTTCGGCTCCAGTTCGTTGCCGTCTTCCTTGAACCAGTCGGCCGGACGAAAGGTGATGGCGTTGACATATTCCTCGGTCTCATAGGGGAGCGATCCGCCATTGGCGACCCAGCCTTTCACCCTGTTGATGCCGCCATTGTAGGCGGCCGCGGCAAGCCCCCAATTGCCGAGTTCAGCCTTCAGGTCGCTGAGATAGAGCGCCGAGTGACGGATGGCTGAGACAACGTCGTAAGGATCGGCGAGGCCGCGTTCGTCAGCCGTATAGGGCATGAACTGGGCGATGCCCTGTGCGCCGACGGGAGAGATCGCGCCGACGTCGAAGCGGCTCTCCTTCCAGATCAGCCGGGCGAAAAAATCCCGCGACATGCCGACGGCATCGGCGTTCGTGGCGATCAACTGGCAGATATCGGCGGAGACCGGCTTTGACGTCTGCAGCGCTGCGGCCTTGGCGGGCCTTTCGTCGGGTGTCCGGCTTGGGTCCGCGCCGATCCCGGGCGGGGTGGCCGGATAGGCGAGGGCCGGCAGGGTCAGCGATGAGGCGGCATCGTTATCGGCCGGGGCGGCCCGAGTCGGCGTGATGGCGACGAGAGCGAGAATCCCGGCGGCGACGCTGAGGCAGGCAAGCCGAAATGGGAAAAGGTCGTCTTGCATCGGATTTATCCGCATCGGGTCGGCCGGCGCGCGGACAAACCTGCCCCGGCTCCCCGCTACTATGACGAAGCGGCGGTCCGGCGGAAAGGCCGACGGAAGAACGCGACAGGATCCTGGCGGGGCGGCCGCCCGGTGGCGACTATTCCGCCGCCTGCTTTTCTCCGAAGCGGCGTTCGATATAGGCGGCGACCATCGCCTGAAACTCGGTCGCGATGTTCGGCCCGCGCAGGGTCACGGTCTTCTTGCCGTCGACGAAGACCGGCGCGGCCGGCGTCTCGCCGGTTCCCGGGAGCGAAATGCCGATATCGGCGTGCTTGGATTCGCCCGGCCCGTTGACGATACAGCCCATCACCGCGACGTTGAGCGCCTCGACGCCGGGATATTTCTCCCGCCAGGCCGGCATGTTGACACGCAGGTCCGTCTGAATCTTTTCGGCGAGTTCCTGGAAGACGGTCGAGGTGGTTCGGCCGCAGCCGGGACAGGCGGCGACGATCGGCACGAACTGGCGAAACCCCATCGTCTGGAGGAGTTCCTGGGCGACCTGCACCTCGCGGGTGCGGTCGCCGCCGGGTTCCGGCGTCAACGACACGCGGATGGTGTCGCCGATTCCCTCCTGGAGCAGGATGCCCATCGCCGCCGAGGACGCGACGATGCCCTTCGAGCCCATGCCGGCCTCGGTCAGGCCGAGGTGCAGTGCATGGTCGGTGCGGCGTGACAGATCGCGGTAGACAGCGATCAGATCCTGCACCTGGCTGACCTTGGCCGACAGAATGATGCGATCGCGCGCAAGTCCGGTTTCCTCGGCGAGCGCCGCCGAAAGCAGCGCCGACTGGATGATCGCCTCGCGGGTCACGGCGCGGGCCGAACGCGGTTGCGGCAAGTCGTTGTTGGCGTCCATCAGCCGGGTCAAAAGCGCTTGGTCGAGCGAGCCCCAATTGACGCCGATCCGCACTGGCTTGTCGTAACGGATCGCCGTTTCGACGATCGCGACGAACTGCCGGTCCTTCTTTTCCTTGAAGCCGACATTGCCCGGATTGATGCGGTATTTGGCCAGTGCCTCGGCGCAGGCCGGATGGTCGGCCAAAAGCTTGTGGCCGATATAGTGGAAGTCGCCGACCAGCGGCACTGAGACACCCAGCCGGTCGAGCCGTTCGCGCACTTTCGGCACCGCTGCGGCGGATTCGTCGCGATCGACGGTGATTCGCACGATCTCGGAACCCGCCTCGGCAAGGGCGGCGACCTGCGCCACCGTCGCGTCGACGTCGGCGGTGTCCGTGTTCGTCATCGACTGCACCACGACCGGCGCATCGCCGCCGACCACCACACCGCCGACATCGACCCCGACGGTGCGGCGGCGCGGCGAAGGATCGGCTTCGACGGTGACGATAGAAGGCTGAACGGTCATGGCGAACCCTGAGGACATGTGCTTTTCACCTGCGAGGTGGCGTCTTGGCTCCGGCTTGTCAATTCGGTCGGCCACCAGTCGCGGAACGCGAAGGCCCTGCCGGTTTCACCCTGCTGGCAACGTTTGTCGCGATCGGAAGATTTGGCCCGTCTTAACCAACAGCATCATTTGCTTCCTTCAACGGGAACCCAAACGGCGTTCAACGGTTTGTGATGGTGACTGTTGTCAAAAAAACGATCGGACCTCACCATGAGCATCGGTACTATCCTTCTCGTCATCCTCATTCTTCTCCTCATCGGCGCGCTGCCGTCGTGGGGTTACTCGCGCGGTTGGGGCTATGGCCCGTCGGGCATTCTCGGCCTGATCGTCGTCGTGATCCTGGTCCTGCTTTTGCTCGGACGGATCTGACGTCCATAGCCTGACTGGTCACGAATCTCAGGGGACCGGCTTCGTGCCGGTCCCCGTCCGTCGTTGCGTGTTGCCATGGTCGGCGCCGGCCATCAGAGCCGACATCGCGAGAATGACCACCAATAGAGTCGACATCCCAAGGAACACGGCGGGAAAACCGAAGCGGTCCGCCAAGAACCCGATCGCGGCGGGCGCGATCAAGATGCCGGAATAACCAAAGGTCGTCGCGATCGCGATGCCGATGCCCGGCTTCAGCCCATCGATATTGCCGGCTGCCGAAAAGGCGATCGGCACGATGTTGGACAGGCCGACGCCCAGCAGGGCGAAACCGGCGAGGACGGCGGGAAGATTGCCCGCCGCGCCGATCAGCACCAGACCCGACACCGCGATGATGAGAGATAGGCGCACAGTCCCGACAGAGCCGATCCGGTTGCGAATCCTGTCGCCGGCGAAGCGGAACAGGGCCATCGTGGCCGAAAAAGCCGCGAAGCCGAACCCCGACGCGGCGATATCGACATTCAGATCCTGGCGCAGGTAGATCGCGCTCCAGTCGATCGCCGCGCCCTCCGGCACCATTGCGAACAACGAAAAAATACCGATCGCCAGGGCCGTGGCGAGAGCTGTGCGGTCCCGCCTCGCGGCCGCGATCAGGCCGGCCAGCCCAGCCGCCTTCTGATCGTCGTCGATCGGCGCGGCTTGCCTGTCTTCCAGCATGTGCCGCCATACGGGCCAGAGCATCGCGAGGGCAAAGCCGCCGACGAGGAGCGTGTGTCCGACCGGCCCGATCGCCGCGATGACGGCGCCGCCAGCGCCGGCTCCGACAAATCCGCCGATCGACCAGAAGCCATGAAAGGACGACATGATCGCCTTGCCGGCGCCACGCTCGATGGCGACGGCGTTGGCGTTCATCGCCACATCCATACCGCCCAGCGTCATGCCGTAGAAGAAGATCGCCAGAGCGGCGAGGGGCACGGTCGGCGCCAGCGCCAGCAACGGCAGCGCGAATGCCAGCAGCATCTGCGTTATGAGCGCGGGTCGCCGCGAGCCGCCCTTGGCGATCGTCATGCCGATCAGCGGCATCGCGGTCATGGCGCCGAGCCCGAGCACCAGAACGAACAGGCCGAGCGTTGATTGGGAGATGGTGAGCCGGTCGGCCAGCACCGGAACCTGCGGCGCCCAACTGCCGAGGACAAAGCCGTTGACGAAAAAAGCGATGGCGGCGGCAGTGCGGGCCGACGGGTAGGCGCGCGCAAGTCCTGACGCGGTGGCCGTCGGTTCAGCGGGCAGAGACATCCACAGTTCCGTTTCGCTTCTGCCGATCCTCGGCTATGGACGCCAGTCGCTCGCCGGTCGGCCCCGTTAAAGGCCTATGTCAGGCCGCGTAGACGACCAGCAGATCCTTGGCGTCGATCTGGGCGCCAGCGGTGACATGCACGGCTTCTACCGTGCCGTCCCGCTCGGCGTGCAGCGCGGTTTCCATCTTCATCGCCTCGATCGACAACAGAACGTCGCCGGCCTTGACCGCCTGGCCCGGCGCGACGGCCAGCGTCGAAACGACGCCTGGCATCGGCGCGCCGACATGATTGGCGTTGCCAATCTCGGCTTTCGGCCGGAGCGCTGCGCCAGACGCGCCGTGGGCGCGATCGGGCACCTTGACCCGCCGCGGCTGGCCATTGAGCTCGAAGAACACCGTCCGCATGCCCTTCTCGTCGGTCTCGCCGAAGCCGAGGCAGCGGATGACCAGGGTCTTGCCGCGCTCGATGTCGACGAGAACCTCCTCCTCTTGGTCCATGCCGTAGAAATAGGAGGGCGTCGGCAGCATCGAGACCGGGCCGTAGAGTTCCTGGATCGCGGCAAAATCAGCGAAGACCTTCGGATACATCAAATAGGAGGCGAATTCCGGGTCGCTCACCGGCCGCTCGAGCTTGGTCTCGATGGTGGCGCGCTCGGCATCGAGATCGGCCTCGCCGAGCAGCGAGCCGGGCCGCACGGTGATCGGCGTTTCGCCTTTCAGCACCTTCGCCTGGATATCCGCCGGCCAGCCGGACGGCGGCTGGCCGAGGTCGCCACGCATCATCGCCACTACCGAATCGGGGAAGGCGAGATCCTTGGCCGGATCCAGCACGTCGGCGACGGCGAGATCCTGACTGACCATCATCAGCGCCATGTCGCCGACGACCTTGGACGAGGGGGTCACCTTGACGATGTCACCGAACATCCGGTTCACGTCGGCATAGGTCTGGGCGACCTGGTGCCAGCGCGCCTCGAGGCCGAGCGAGCGGGCCTGCTCCTTCAGATTGGTGAACTGCCCGCCGGGCATTTCATGCAAATAGACTTCGGAAGCGGGACCCTTCAGGTCGCTCTCGAAGGCCGCATACTGGGCCCGCACCGCTTCCCAGTAGAAGGAAATGCGCCGGATCGCGTCCGCCGACAGGCCCGGATCGCGATCCGTCCCCTTCAACGCCTCGACGATGGAGCCGAGGCAGGGCTGCGAGGTGTTGCCGGAGAAGGCGTCCATCGCCGCGTCCACCGCATCGACGCCGGCCTCGATTGCGGCGAGCACGGTGGCCGCCGAAATGCCGGAGGTGTCGTGGGTGTGGAAATGGATCGGCAGGTCGGTTTCCTCGCGCAGCGTCTTGAACAGGACGCGCGCCGCGGCGGGCTTCAACAGTCCCGCCATGTCCTTGACGCCGAGGATGTGGGCGCCAGCTGCCTCCATCTCCTTGGCGAGAGCGACATAGTATTTGAGGTCGTATTTGGACCGGTCCGGATCGAACAGGTCGCCGGTGTAGCAGATCGCGCCCTCACAGAGCTTGCCGGCCTCGCACACGGCATC
This sequence comes from Aurantimonas sp. A3-2-R12, assembly GCF_036016755.1. Lineage (NCBI taxonomy): Bacteria > Pseudomonadati > Pseudomonadota > Alphaproteobacteria > Hyphomicrobiales > Aurantimonadaceae > Aurantimonas > Aurantimonas sp. A3-2-R12. Next base: position 74,018 of record NZ_JAYXIH010000007.1, read on the forward strand.
CATCGAGACCCGCATGTTCTCGACCCAGTTGAGGCAGTCGAACACCCGGAAGAGATCGACGCCGCCCTTCGCCGCCTCGGCGACGAAGCGCTTGACCACATTGTCGGGGTAATTGGTGTAGCCGACGCCGTTGGAGCCGCGCAGCAGCATCTGGAGAAGGATGTTCGGCGCCCTTTCGCGGATCAGCGCGAGCCGCTCCCATGGATCTTCGGTGAGGAAGCGCATAGCCACGTCGAAAGTAGCGCCGCCCCAGCATTCGAGGCTGAGAAGCTGCGGCAGGGCGCGCGCATAGGCGTCGGCGATGGCGACGATGTCGTGGGTCCGGACGCGGGTCGCCAGCAGCGATTGCGGCCCGTCGCGCATCGTCGTGTCGGTGATCAGGACCTGCGGCTCGGCGCGCATCCATTCGGCGAAGCCTACCGGGCCGAGGGCATCGAATTTCTGGCGGGTTCCATCGACGATCGGTGCGTTGAACAGCGGCGGCACCGGGGCGACCTGTCCTTCGACGGGACGGGGTCGGTGTTTCGTCTCCGGATGGCCGTTGACCGAGACGTCGGCGAGATAGGTCAGGAGCTTGGTGGCGCGGTCGCGACGCTTGACCTGGCTGAACAGCGCCGGCGTGTCGTCGATGAACTTGGTCGTGTAGGTGTTGTCGCGGAACTTCTCGTGGCCGATGATCGCCTCGAGAAAGGTCAGGTTCGTCGCCACGCCGCGAATGCGGAACTCGCGCAACGCCCGGTCCATGCGGGCGATCGCCTCCTGCGGCGTCGGCGCCCAAGCCGTCACCTTTTCCAGCAGCGGATCGTAAAAACGCGTGATGACGGCCCCCGAATAGGCGGTGCCGCCGTCGAGGCGGATGCCGAAGCCGGTCGCGCCGCGATAGGCGGTGATGCGGCCATAGTCGGGAATGAAGTTCTGCTCCGGATCCTCGGTGGTGATGCGGCACTGCAGCGCGTGACCGTTGAGCTTGATATCCTCCTGGCGCGGCACGCCCGATTCCGGCGTGCCGATCGCGGCGCCGTCGAGGATGTGGATCTGCGCCTTGACGATGTCGATGCCGGTCACCTCCTCGGTGACGGTGTGCTCGACCTGGACGCGCGGATTGACCTCGATGAAATAGAACGCGTCGGTGTCGGCATCCATCAGGAACTCGACCGTGCCGGCGCCGACATAGCTGGTGGCGTCGGCGAGTTGGCGGGCGTATCCGGCGATCTCGCGCCGCTGGGCGTCGTTCAGATACGGCGCGGGCGCGCGCTCGACGACCTTCTGGTTGCGGCGCTGGATCGAGCAATCGCGCTCGAACAGATCGACAACGTTTCCGTGGGTATCGCCGAGAATCTGCACCTCGACATGACGGGCGCGCTCGACGAGTTTTTCGAGATAGACCTCGTCCTTGCCGAACGCCGTCATGGCCTCGCGCTTGCCCTCGATCACCTCGCGCTCAAGGTCCTTTTCGGCGCGGATCGCGCGCATGCCGCGCCCGCCGCCGCCCCAGGAAGCCTTGAGCATGACCGGGTAGCCGATTTCGGCGGCCATCTCGCGGACCTTGGCCATGTCGTCGGGCAGCGGCTGGGTCGCCGGCACGACGGGCACGCCGACCTCGACCGCCAGATTGCGCGCGGCGACCTTGTTGCCGAGCCGGCGCATGGTGTCGGCGGTGGGGCCGATGAAGACGATGCCGGCCTCCTGGCAGGCATCGACGAATTCCGGACTTTCCGACAATAACCCGTAACCCGGATGGATGGCGTCGGCGCCGGACAACTTGGCGACGCGGATCACCTCCTCGATCGACAGATAGCTCTCGATCGGTCCCATATCCTTGGCCAGATGCGGGCCACGCCCGACCTGATAGCTCTCGTCCGCCTTGAAGCGGTGGAGCGCCAGCTTGTCCTCCTCCGCCCAGATCGCAACGGTTTTCAGGCCGAGTTCGTTGGCGGCACGAAAGACGCGGATGGCGATTTCGGATCGGTTGGCGACAAGGATCTTGCGGATGGCCAAGGACTGCTCCTCCTACTAAAGTCGCGCGACTTATAATCGCTTTCGCCGATCGCTCAAGATTGCGGTGGCGCAGCGCGTTTCGCAAGTGCGAAGCGCCGCGATGCCCTCGTGTCAGCGGTTGCGAATCAGCGGAATGCGGCTCGGCCAGCCGAAGCGCTGCTCCTCGCGCACCAGGGTAAACAGGCCAGAGACGCCGACCAACGCCATGCCGGCCATCGCGAGCCCGTCCGGATATTCGCCGAAGAAGGTGGCGCCGATGACGGCGGCCCAGACGATCTGGCTGTATTGGGTGGGGGCCACCCGGGCGGCGGGGGCGAGCCGGGTGGCGAAAACGATGAGCAGATGGCCCATGCCGGCGAACACGCCGCCGAGCAGGAGAACCGGCCACAGGGCGGGTCCGGGCGTTTCGAAATTCGGGATCATCAACACCCCATTGACGACGATCCCGGCGACGAGAACGGCGCCGATCAGGGTGATCCGCCGCTCGGACGGGCCGAGGACGCGCAGGATGATGACGGTCGCCGCGCCGCAGATCGCGACGAGGATGGCGGCGAAATGGCCGGGCAGGATTTCCCGGAAGCCGGGCCTGACGACGAGCAGGACCCCGATGAGGCCGCCGAAGACGGCGAGCCAGCGCCGCCAGCCGACCGGCTCTTTCAGCACCACCCGGGAAAACACCGTCACGAAGATCGGCAGGAGAAAGATCAGGGCGTAGGCCTCGGCCAGCGGCAGGGTGGTGAAGGCGATGACGCCGCCGATGCCGCCGAGCGTGCCGCTGAGCATCCGCAGCGCCAGCAGGCCGGGACGCTTGGGAACGAACACGTTGCCCCAATTGTCTTCCGGACGTTTGGTAAACAGCGCCGGCAGCAGCGCGAACAGCGAAACGAAAAAGCCAATCTCGAAGATCGGCAGGTCGGAGCCAATCCACTTCAGGCTGGCGTCGGCGCCGGCAAAGGAAAAATAGGCGGCGAAGGCCAGGAGGATTCCGGCTTGCATGACTGACGATCCGAGAGGGCGGCGGGAGCCTGTCGCTATGCTAACCCCGTCTTATGACGCAACCGAATTCGCCCGCGTTCGGAACGCCGCCCAAATTTTTTCGCGGCCTGTGTCGCGATACCCACCTCCAGACGCGAAAAAAGGCAGCGAGGGGGAGCTGCCTTTTTCCGTCTGCATAGAGCGATCGAGGGGGGATGATCGCTTGGGGTGTCTGAATAATGCGGGGGCGTGAAAGAGGTTCCAAAAAAAATCGCGCCAGGCCAAACTTTTTTTGCGCTCGCCCATCGCGAAGCCGGCGAGGCGGTTCATCGGTAGCCTCCGGGGTGGTCGAAGCCGCTGCGAATCAACGCAGAACCTTTTCCAAACGATGCGTGATCCCACATAGCGATACGCATGGCTGAATTTCCCCCCGTCCAAGACACCGTCCGCTACGATGGGACCAATGTCACCGCCGTGCTCGGGCCGACCAACACCGGCAAGACGTTCCTGGCGATCGAACGGATGGTCGCCCATTCGTCCGGAACGATCGGCCTGCCGCTGCGGCTGTTGGCGCGCGAGGTCTATCAAAAGGTCTGCGACCGGGTGGGGCCGGCGGCGGTCTCGCTGATTACCGGCGAAGAGAAGATCAAGCCGCCGAACGCGCGCTATGCCGTCTGCACCGTCGAGGCGATGCCGCGCGCGCCGAATACCGCGTTCGTCGCGATCGACGAGGTGCAACTGGCCGGCGACCTCGAACGCGGCCACGTCTTTACCGATCGCATCCTGCATGCGCGCGGGCGCGAGGAGACCCTGCTGCTCGGGGCGTCGACGATGCACGGCGTCTTGCAGCGCCTGTTGAAGGGCGCCCAGACGGTGACGCGGCCGCGCCTGTCGAACCTCGTCTATGCCGGTTCCAAGAAGATCACCCGCCTGCCGCGCCGCACCGCCATCGTGGCCTTCTCCGCCGACGAGGTCTACGCCATCGCCGAACTGATTCGCCGTCAGCGCGGCGGCGCGGCGGTGGTCCTCGGCGCGCTCAGCCCACGCACCCGCAACGCGCAGGTCGCGCTCTATCAGTCGGGCGACGTCGATTTTCTGGTCGCGACCGACGCGATCGGCATGGGGCTGAACCTCGACGTCGATCACGTCGCTTTCGCCCAGGACTGGAAGTTCGACGGCTTCCAGTACCGCCAACTCACCGCCGCCGAATTCGGCCAGATCGCCGGTCGCGCCGGCCGGCATCTGCGCGACGGGACCTTCGGCGTCACTGGCCGGGTCGATCCGCTGCCGGGCGAACTCGCCGAAGCGCTCGAAGCCCACGTGTTTCAGCCGGTGCGGGTGCTGCAGTGGCGCAGCCGAGACTTCGATTTCGCCTCCATCGCGGCGTTGAAGGACAGTCTCGACCGGCCGCCGCCCTGCCCGGAACTGACGAAATCCCTGCCCTCGGTCGATCAGCGGGCCCTGGAGTACCTGTCGCGCGATGCCAATGTCGCGGATCTCGCGCGGGGCCGGGAGCGGGTGGAGCTCCTCTGGGAAGCGTGCAAGCTTCCCGATTATCGCCGCATTGCTCCGGCGCAGCACGCCGAGATCATCGCCGCGATCTACGTCGATCTCGCCGTCCGCGGCCATGTCGCCGAAGACTATATGGCAAGCCAGGTCAATCGTGCCGATCGCACCGACGGCGACATCGACACCCTGTCCCAGCGCATCGCCGAAATCCGGACATGGACCTATATTTCACACCGCCCGGAATGGTTGGCCGATCCGACACACTGGCAGGAAAAGACACGCGCCATCGAAGACCGTCTTTCCGATGCGCTTCACGATAGGTTGACGAAACGCTTCGTAGACCGCAGGACAAGCGTCTTGATGAAGCGGCTGAGAGAGAACGCGTTCATGGAAGCTGAGATCAGCGGCGACGGCACGGTCGTGGTCGAGGGCCACACTGTCGGGGAGCTGCAGGGGTTCAGGTTCACGCTTGACGGCAAGGCCGAGGGCCAGGACGGCAAGGCGGTGCGCGCGGCCTCGCAAAAAGCCTTGGCTGGTGAGTTTGAAAAGCGGGCCGAGCGCTTTGCCAACGCGCCGAACGGCGACATCGCGCTGGGCTCCGACGGATTGATCCGCTGGCTCGGCGCGCCGGTGGCGAGCCTTGCCGCGAGCGACGACCCGCTGAAGCCGAAAGTCGTCCTGTTCGCCGACGAACAACTGAGCGGTCCGGAGCGGGACAAGGTCGCGGCGCGGGCCGAGCGCTCCGTCACCTATCAAGTCTCGACGGTGCTGAAGCCGCTGGTCGACCTGAAATCGGCCGAGGGTCTGGAGGGGACCGCGAAGGGGCTCGCCTTTCGCCTGTCCGAGAATCTCGGCATGGTGCAACGCCGCGACGTCGCCGAGGAAGTCCGTTCGCTCGATCAGGACGCGCGGGCAGCGCTGCGGCGCTGCGGCGTGCGCTTCGGCGCTTATCACATCTTCATCCCGGCGCTGATCAAGCCGGCGCCGGCGGCCTTGCTGACGCTGCTGTGGGCGGTGAACAAGGATGGACGCGAGCGGCCCGGCTATGGCGAGGTCACGCATCTATTGGCGACCGGCCGGACGTCGGCGGTCGCCGATCCGGCTATCGATCCGGTGTTCTTCGGCCTTGCCGGCTATCGGCTGCTCGGCCGCCGGGCGGTGCGGGTCGACATTCTGGAACGCCTCGCCGATCTGATCCGGCCGGCCCTGGCCTGGAAGCCGGGAACGGGAAAACGCCCCGAGGGTGGTTATAACGGCGCGCAATTCCTGGTGACGCCGGCGATGATGTCGATTCTCGGCGCCACCGCCGAGGACATGGAAGAGGTGCTCAAGGGCCTCGGCTACCGCCCCGATGGCATCGAGGCGGGCACGGTCGAAGCCGAGATCCAGCGTCTCGACGCCGAGATCAAAGCCGCCGAAGCGGCAAGCCGGGCCGAAGCCGAGCGCAAGGCGGCGGAGGCCGTCGCGACGCTCGAAACGCCGCAGCCGCAGGACGAATCCGGCGACGCCCCGGCCACGAGCGAAGCAGCGGGCGAACCGGCGGAGGAGCAACCGCCCGCCGAATCGAGCGATGGTTCCACCGCCGAGACGGTTGTGCCGGTAATGGCGGTTGCTTCCGAGGAAGTCGCCGAGGGAGAGCCTGCCGCCAGCATGGCCGACCCGGCTGCAGCGACCGACGACACATTTGGCGCGACAAGTTCGGTGGAGTCGCCCGTGGCGGAAACGGCGCCGGACGAAACGGTGGTTGGCGAGCCGGCCTCCGAGTCCGATGGCGAGCCGGCCGCGCCGAAGCTCGTGCAGGTCTGGCGGCCGCAGCGGGCCGGCGGGCGGGCGGGCCATCGCCAGGGTCAGCGTGGCAAGGGCCGCGAGACCGGCGGCGGGGCGACCGCCCCGGAGCGCGGCAAGGGCGACCAGAAAAGCGACGGCGGAACCGAGAACGAGCGCCAGGCCAAGGGGCGGCCGAATCGTGACTGGAAGGAGCGCGGCGAGCGCAAGGAGGGTGGCGGTGGCCGCCGCTTCGACAAGCCGCAGACCTCATACAACAAGCCGGTGCAGGCAAGGCCGCAGCGCGTCGACCCCGATTCGCCCTTCGCCAAGCTCGCGGCGCTCAAGGACAAGCTTGGCAAATAGTCCCGAAAGCGGTTCCGATGGCTGACGGAGCGGGGCAGCGCATCGACAAATGGCTCTTCTTCGCGAGAGTCGTGAAGTCGCGCAGCCTTGCCCAGAAGCTCGTCCAATCGGGCGGCGTGCGGATCAACCGCGACAAGACGACCAATGGGGCGCGTTTGGTGCGCGCGGACGACACGTTGACCGTGTCGATCCACGATACGGTTCGCATCTTGAAGATTCGCGACTGCGGCACCCGCCGCGGGCCGGCGAGCGAAGCGGCGGAATTGTACGAGGATCTGTCGCCGCCGGAGGAGACAACCAGGCGCAAGGATGCCGAGCTGCCCAAGGGCGGCTACATGCCGCCGAAACGGCCACCGAACAAGAAAGAGCGCCGCGCGCATGAGCGCCTGCGCTGGGGCTGAGCGGCCCCGGGGTTGATCGCGCCCGGCTGGTTCCGGCCAGGCGTCACCCGATGGCGACGGCTCAGTCGCCTTCGCCGGGCTCGGGCGAGAAGTATTTCTCGAACTTGCCTTCCTCGCCGTCGAACTTTTCGCCGTCGGCTGGACCTTCCCGCTTGATCGTGATGTTCGGCCATTTCTCGGCGTATTCGGTGTTGATCGTCAACCATTTGTCGAGGCCCGGCTCGGTGTCCGGCTTGATCGCCTCGGCCGGGCATTCCGGCTCGCACACGCCGCAGTCGATGCACTCGTCGGGATGGATGACGAGCATGTTGTCGCCCTCGTAGAAACAGTCGACCGGACAAACCTCCACACAGTCCATGTATTTGCACTTGATGCAGTTGTCGGTCACCAAATAGGTCATGACGGAACCTCGGTCTTGTCGGACCCCGTTCGGAAGGGGCCGGTCCTTGCGCGAGCGACAGTGCCGGCTCGAACGCCGGCGCATCCTCGTTTCGCCCGGACGTAACCGCTCGCTCGAAGGCTGACAAGGGCAAAGCATGTCGCGGCATGGGCACTTCGGCGGAATGGATTTCTACGCGCCGGGCAAACGCCGCCCGCGTCGCAGACGCCCCCCAGTTGTCGACGTCGCAGCGCAGGTATAAAAGCGCGCGCACGCCGTCCGGCTGGCCGGATCGCGGCGACCCTTTCGGGAGCTTCCCATTCTCCGAACCACCTTCCATACGGCGTCGATCTTCGGACTGGCCTTGGCCGGAGCCATGCTGGTTCCGGCGTTGACGGATTTCGCCAAGGCCAATGACGACTGGCGAATTTTCGTGTTTTCCGCCGTCCTCGTCGCGATCATCTGCATCCTCGTCGCCGCCGCCACTCGGGGCGAACGCGTTCCGTTCACGCCCCGCCTCGGCTTCCTGCTGGTAACGTCGGTATGGTTGGTTACCGCCGGCATCGGCGCCCTGCCGCTATATTTCGGCTCGGTCAACGTCAGCTTCGCCGGTGCCTTCTTCGAATCCATGTCCGGCCTGACGACGACTGGATCGACCGTGATTTCCGGTCTCGACGCACTCCCGCCGGGCCTTCTTTTGTGGCGCTCGCTGCTGCAATGGCTCGGCGGCATCGGCATCATCGGCATGGCGATTCTGATCCTGCCGTCGATCCGGGGCGGCGGTCTCTCCCTGTTCCACATGGAGAGTTCGGACAAATCCGAGAAGATCCTGCCGCGCGTCAACCAGTTGGCGGCCGGCCTGATGGCCGCCTATGCGGTGCTGACGGTGCTCTGCGTCATGGCTTATGCGGCCCTTGGCATGAGCTTCTTCGATGCCGTGAACCATGCGATGACGACGTTGGCGACCGGCGGGTTTTCGACCCACGACTCCTCGATGGGCTATTTCGACGACAACCGCATCCTGGCTGTATCCAGCCTGTTCATGGTGCTCGCCTCGCTTCCCTTCGTGATCTACATCCGGGCGCTGCTGCCGCTCCGGTTCCAGCGCTGGAACGATCCGCAGATTCCGGTTTTCCTGACGACCTGCCTCGTGCTGAGCGTCGCTTTGGCCGCTACCCGCCATGCTCTCAACGCGACGCCCTTCAACGAGGCGTTCGTCAGTTCGGCGTTCAACCTCATTTCGGTGATCACCACCACCGGGTTTGCGTCAGAGGACTATACGCTCTGGTCGAACGCCGCGACGGGCGTCTTCTTCCTCGCCATGTTCCTGGGCGGTTGCGCCGGGTCTACGGCCGGCGGGATCAAGGCCAACCGGCTGGTCATCCTCTTCCTCCTCGTCAAGGCCAGCGCCCGGGGGCTGTTCCGCCCGCACGCGATTCGACGCCTGCGCTACGGCAATCAGGAGGTGACGCCGGAATTGCTGCAGACCGTGACGCTGTTCGTCTTGTTGTTTTTCGGTGTCCTGCTGACCGGCACCGTCGTGCTGACCTCGCTCGGGCTCGACTTTCTGACAGCCTTTTCCGGGGCGCTGACGGCGCTCGCCAATGTCGGTCCGGGATTTGGCCAGATCATCGGCCCGGCCGGCAATTTCGGCAAATTCTCCGATTCGACGCTCTGGGTGCTCTCGGCAATCATGCTGCTCGGGCGGCTCGAGATCGTGACGGTTCTCGTTCTCCTCTTCCCCGCGACCTGGATCGATTGAACGTCGCGGAGCTTCTTTGACGCCGCGACGTTCGACGTCGCCGCACGAGGGTGGAGCCGCCGGTCGCAACGCCTCGCCTACCAGGGTGCCGAGAGTTCGAGACGAATGGTGATCCCGACTGGATTCGAACCAGTGACCCTCAGATTAGGAAACAGCGGGGACGGGTGATCATAAGTGTGCGGGAAGCGTCGTGCGGTCTTGCGTTGCAGGCGAAACGTGCGATACCCTCAGTCGAAAGTGATTGAGAGAAATCATTGGGAAGCGTGAGAATGCTTCCCAATCGCTTCCCAGACGGACACCGCCCTTATGCGTCTCACTGGCCCAAACGTGTCGAAACTGTCGCTGCCAGACGGTAAATCCGAGATGATCGTGTTCGACGATGCGCTGCCCGGCTTTGGCGTTCGCATGCGTTCCGGCGGCAAACGTGTCTGGGTCGCGCAGTATCGCGTCGGATCAAAGCAGCGGCGCGTTACCATTGGCAACGTCGAGGCAATCGGAGCGGATAGGGCTCGCGCAGCGGCGAAAGATATCCTTGCGAAAGTTCAGCTCGGCGATGATCCTCAGTCGGTAAAAGCCGCTGAGCGCAAGCGGGCGGCGACGACGACCGGATCTGTCGCAGAGCTATATCTCGCTGGTCCCGCGAAATCTCGCCTGCGCGACCGCAGCTACCACGAGGTCGATCGTCATCTGCGCGTCCACTGGAAGCCGCTCTGCGACATCCCGATCCATCTCGTAACGCGAAGCGACATCGCCACCCGCCTGAATACCATCGCAAGGGACAGCGGTCCGTTCGCCGCCAATCGTGCGCGCGCGACCCTTTCAGCGCTTTTCGGCTGGGCAATGCGTGAAGGCATTGTCGAGGCGAACCCCGTCATAGGCACGAACAAGGCGACGGCGGAGGTTTCTCGCGACCGCGTGCTGTCCGATGACGAACTGCGACTGATCTGGCAGCTTTGCGGATCTGCTGATTACGGTCGGATCGTGCGCCTGCTCATACTGACAGGGCAGCGACGGGAAGAAGTTGCTGGCATGCGATGGTCGGAACTGGATCTCGCCAAAGCGGCCTGGAGCCTTCCGAAAGAGCGGACGAAAAACAGCTTGCCCCACGACGTTCCGCTATCGCCAGCGGCGGTCGATATCCTGGCGGGCGTTCCAAAGCGCGAGGGGCGCGACCTTGTGTTCGGGGAGGGCGAAGGACCGTTCTCCGGCTGGAGCAAGGCAAAAATCGCGCTCGACGCCCGTGTGGCAAAGGAGCGAACGCAGGATACGGATGCGTCGACGGCGCGAGGGGCAAATGAAGTCTCGAAACACGTCGCACCATGGCGCCTGCACGATATCCGCCGGACGGTCGCCACCCGTCTCGGTGACCTCGGCGTTCTACCGCATGTCGTCGAGGCGGTACTCAATCACGTCAGCGGGCACAGGGCCGGCGTCGCCGGGATCTACAATCGCGCGGCCTACGCGAAGGAAAAGCGGGAGGCTTTGGAAACGTGGGGTGCAGCGGTTCAGCGCGCCGCAAAAGAGGAGGCCCTTGCGCATGAATGACGCTGAAATGACATCCGAAGATGGCGGATCGGAAGCGTCGACTGAAGCGCCGAACCCTGAAGATTTTGATCCGAACTCCGAGGTCTACTGGACGCTACCGATGGTGCTCGCTTGGATCGTTTACCGGGACAGCGGCGAGGTTCGCCAAATGTGGGATCAGTACCGCTCTAGGTGCATGGACGATGCCGGTACCGCAACAGTTTCATTGCTCCACATCGCTTTTCTCGTGAACGAAGACGAGCGTAGCATTGCGATGTCACCCGCCAAGGCGGAGCGCGCGCTTCTAGGAACACTGGCTGTGGGATCGATTGCCGCTTGGGGCATACCGCTCGATGGCGAGCTACGTGTAGAAATTCCGGAAAGCGAATGGGCGGACTTCGGCTTCTTCGAGGGCACCGGAAGCCGAGATGAGGTGCGGGCAGGGCCGTTCGGCCATGGTTATCATTCGGTCCTGCTAAAATCACGAGCGGTCCGGCAGGCGTGGCCGGCCATTCAGCCGCCTGTCCCCTTCTCGTATGAAATCGACGAGCTCGAACGCTTGCCATTGTTCCAGGCGGTGATTTGGTGCGCGACTGGCGGCGCCGAAACGACGAACGAAGAGGTTGAGCAGCTCGGCTACATCAGTCAGGGAGAGAAGATCCTCTTCCCGCTTCTCGCACGAGGGAATATTGCTGCTACTGGCGAGCGACCGGGAGACCTTATCCGAGAGGATATACCGAAGAGCTTCTGGGAGCGCGCTGCCTCAGAGCGTGCCGATGACCTGATACACTTTGTCGACTACACCAGAGACGGCATCGAACCCTTTGGTGCAACAGCCATGAGATGGCATTCCATCAAGATCGAATTTTCAGCGCTTCGATCTGAGATTTTCCCGCACGCCTCTCCTGATGCTCGGACCGTGAGCGGGCAAAAGCGAAGGCGTCGCAAAGGAGGGCAGATCGCTTCAGTTCTAGAAATAATCAAAGATGAGTTTCCGGATGGGCTGACCGGAAGCATCTCGAACAGGGCCGTCAACGAGCGCATCAAGAAGCGTTTAAGTCCCGAGACATCTCCGAAGTCGATACAGCGCGCTATCGGAGAAGCTCGGAGTGGACAAGAAGGACATTAAGGACAAGTCCTTGTTGTCGCGAGACATTCTGCTTCCGTAAGCGCACTTTCGCCCTCGTCAGCCGACGCACTTCCGCATCGGTCATGGACGAGGACCCCGATGAGCAATCTCGAACATCTGCCACCAGATCTCGCCCGCCACCGGGTGATTGGATCGGCCGAAGCAGCGGCCATCTGCAATATCAGCCTGCCGCATTGGCGCCGTCTCTACCGGGCCGGCAAAGCGCCTGCTCCCATCCGCCTCAGCGAGCGCAAGCTCGGCTGGCGCGTCGGCGATCTGATCGCCTGGCTTGATGCCGCTCCTACGAGGGAGGCGGCGTAGGACCATGCTCAACCAAGAGAAAACCCGGCGGCGCGTTGCTGCGCCGACCGGGTCTCCGAAGTTGTTCGCTGCCGTGAACACATCGGAATATGTCACATCCCACCTCAATCTTCAAGCTGCTCGGATCGCGCGCCATTGGGGCGTGAGTGATGCCGTCGCGCGCCTTCTCGCCGAGCACTGCTTTGCGAAAGGAACGCTCCGATGAGCAACCGCTACTCAATTCGCGCCCGCGTCCTTCCGGACGGGCAGCCCATGACGATTGTCGGCCGTGACGCTTGGGCACTGGAACAACTCTTGGCAGCGGGCGAGAGGGGTTGCACCCCCATCGATCGGCCGGCCCCAAGGTGGAGTCACTACGTCTGGAAACTCCGGACAAAGCACGGGATCGTCATCGAGACCATCGACGAGTCCCATGGCGGCACCTTTGCCGGACATCACGCTCGATACGTTCTTTGGAGCGAGGTCGAGGTCTTGTCAGCGGTGACGGCGGAGGCGGCATAGTGTCGACTTCCCTCCCTGAGGCCCGGATCAGCGAGGCAGCCGAATGGCTGTCTCGCCAGTCGCCGCGCCCGTCACCGGTCGTGCCCGCATTGCGGGCTCGGTTCGACCTCACCGCTGTCGAAGCTTGCGCGGCAATCCGGGCATCCCAGAAAGGGGGGCCTCAATGAGCGGCATCGCTTCGAAAGCCTCGCCTGCGCGAGAGCGCCGGGCTGCGCTCCGCGTGGTCAACAGCATCAACGAGGACGGCGCTTCGGCGCCTCCTTCCATCTGCTATGACGATTCAGCGCTTCCGAGCTTCACGAGCTGGAAGCTGGATCTCCTGGAGACGGTGAACGCCGATCCGCAGACGGACCCTTTCTGTCTGGCGGTGCTGGAGGCGTACCTGCACTTCGCGAACCGCAAGAGCCGGACGGCATATCTCGCTGAAAACGACCTAATCGTTCGAACCAGCCTGGTCCCGAGGGTACTCAGGAAGGCAAAGCAGCGGCTGGTGAAGCTCGGCTACCTGAAGCTGAAGGGCAAATCGAAGAAGGGGGTCGTCATCTACGCCATCGACAATCCGCGCCGCGGCATCATTCACGACCACATGCTCATCGCGGCCGAAAAGCTGAAGGACATGGAGGCCGAAAAGAAGGAACGGGAGCGGCTTCGCAGGGCTAATGGGGGGAGCCGATCAGCGCCCCCCATTATAGGCAAAGGGGGTGCTGATTGGCACCTGACAGGGGGGGCCGATCAGCACCCCAAACACCTATATCGAACACCTACATCTAAGATTATCTCTGAAAGGGAGAGCGATCAAAAGGGCGATCCGTGGCGCGTCTATGTCGACGTTTTGGAGCCACTGAAATGACCGGCGCCGCTCCGATCCTGATGCGGCCGGACGAGTGTCTGAACATCAAGCGGGCCGCCGACCACGCCAGGAAATGCGACAGGACCATTCGGCGCTGGATCAAGCAGCACGGCATCGGTAGGCAATCGGCGGATGGTGGCCCGTACGACGTGAGCCTGCCGGCGCTGGAGATGGTGATGCACGGCGACCTTGATGCGTTGGAGCTATTGCGGGCTGGTCATCGGTCGCTGCCGGAGGTGCGGCGGTATTTCGAGTTTCTGGGGCTTCAAGGGTGAATATCTAAGCGGCCTTAGGTTGCAAAGCTGCTCCTCGATATGCGGCCGCGCCGCTTCGGAGCGGAATGATCTTCGCGGTGCGTCCGAGTAGTGCAAGATGCGGGGTGGAAGCTTCGTCGGTGACCACCGCAATTCGGCTCGGAGCCGAATCTCCGAGGTCCCTAACGTCCAAGAATTTTGAAACAGCGTGATGGACGGCGCTCGTGTGAGGAACGACTACATCGAAGACAGCTTGCCGATCGTCCTTCGCGACTATCGCGTCGAATTCCCAAGACGCTGACGCGCCAACCACTGAGCCCTCCCTGATGATCTCAGTTTGAGGAAAGACCTTTTCGAGTTTCATCCATAGCGAAGCCCGCTGATCCTCGGCTCGCTTTTCGGACAGGCGCTCAGCGGTCTCCTGAACAGCAGCCTTAGACGCGTTAGCGACTGCCATAGTGGCCATCACCAGCGCTGGGCGAGGCACCTCGATGTCAAATATCATATCGCTGTCGAACCGCACGTCGAACCGCGACGCGGTCTGCCGTGCAATCCGAGTGAAGATGCGCTCGCCTCCGAGAAGGTCCGCCTCACGTCGGCCGGCGCCAAAGTCCGAAACGAAGAAGCCGAACTCTGACTCTGCGATCCGAATGACGACCCTTCCGCCGCCCGGATACAGGAGCGGTGTTACGATCATGGCGCCTTCATTGCTCGATGTTGCGAAGGCGAGAGCGCGTGCGACTTCCTCGGCAACCGAGGAAATGGAAAGTTCGTTCAGCACAGAAACCCTCCATCCCAATCCGGGGCTTTGACACCAACCAGGCCATCAACGTTCCATGAACGCTCTAGCATGCGACAAATATCTCGAAAAGATTGCGGCTCGGTTTCGATCGGAGCCGCGTTCGGTAAGTTTTCAGCTTTTGAAAACGCCAACGCCCCTATCCTGGCATTGTCGCGGCAGAAGTGGATGTGTGAGCCGGAAATTTCCGGGGCAAGCTGGAATCGTCTCCAGAATTTGTTGCCGTGCGGAGCGGGTGGGAGAAAGTCGACGCGTGATATGCATACCCACTGTTCGACCTCTAGCACTTCCAGTGTGGCAGTGATGTCTGCCATCTTACGATTTTCCCATGCGGTGACCCGAAGTCGCAACCCCTCAATGGTGGTCCCTGTCTCGTCGCTGAGGGTCACAAGCAAAACCGTGCGCTTCGCCTGGACCGATTTGAATGGCTTCGGCTGCCCGTGTTTTGGCTTGGGCGGTTTGGTGACGGGCTGAGGTATCCAGTGGGGATAGCCGAAAAGGATCTTGCGCCGCGCTTCTAACTCGCACCATCCACTGAGGCGCGCCCGTTCGGCAGAACTATCGGCCACACGCACTGTTGTTCATTCCGGCCCCCCGCCCGCCTATCCAGTCAGTTGAACGGCAGGCCGTTACAAAGCAACGTGTCCAGTGGCGTGAACTCGCCAAATGTCCAAACATGTCCAGACGTGTCGAATGTTCATCGGCAGGCGATCCTGCTCCAATTGGCTCAACAGTCGATGGAGCATGCAATGGCGAACAGCCCCGAAACTCACGCGGTCAATCTCTTTCTGAACGGCGGCCGCGTCACGTCCGGTTTCCGCAGCAGCCTATTCGATGCGGCCAATCGCGCCGGCATGTCGGTGAACGAGTTCGTCATCACCGCAGCGGCCGAAAAGCTGATGCAGCGCGGCACCGAATTTCCCGGCGTCTTTCGCAAAGGCGATCTGTCGCCCACTTGCGACCGGGCGAGGGCGGCTTGATGGCGGAGGCAGATCTAGACCATCTGATCGAGGCGTCCCGCGTGGAGATGCTGCGGGTGGTCGACGCGCTTCTGGCGCTCCAGACCTCCGACGACCTGATGCAAGCGATGCGCGAAAGCCTCGATGTTTCGGCCGATCTGCAAACGACTGCTTTCGCGGAATCCCGTCAGATCTATCAGGACCTGGCGAGCGACGGCGTTTCTGCGGACAAGCTCCTGGCGCTGCATCTGGCCTCGATGCGGCATGGCGCCGGCGCGGTATGCAAGACACTGACGGAAGGGTGCTGCCATCAGGCGGCGGAAATGGCCTTCGACCATATTGCTGGTGGGGAGCCTGTCGGAAATGCCTAACTACAGCCCCCATCAGGCGTTTCATCGTGGGCCTCCTCGATAAAAATAGGGTTATCACATGAGAGCTTCTAGCGTCATCGACGTTATTCTGGGCGAGGCCGGCTGGAAAGGCGGGCGCGACGCGCGCTTTGAAGACATGAAGGCGATTGCGTCTGTCGTGGTCAATCGGGCGAAGGCGCTCGGCGTATCGATGGAAGATGTTGTCCAGCGGACTAGCGAATTCAACGCGTACAACAAACCGTTGCCGTCCGGCGTCAACGCCTATCGTAATCTGGCCGAAAAGGCGGTCAAGGACGTTCTGGAAAACGGTTCGGTGCATAAGGCAACCTTCTACGCCACGCCGGATTATACCCAAAACCTCCCCAAAGGCCTGAAGGAAATTACACGCACCAAGGGCCACGTCTATTTCACCGATCCCCAAAAGCGCGCGATCAAGACGCGCATCGGCACGAAGCCGGCCGACTACGGCAAGATCACATCCGGCCCGCTCCGCTCGGTCGACAGGCCCCCCGTTCCGGGCCTCCAGCCATATAATCCAATCGCGCGGCAGGAAGAGATCAATAACAGGCGCGTCGCGACAATGCGCCTTGGCGGTGCGCTCGCGCCCACGCAGCGCCCTGCCGGCATGGGAACGCCAATGCCGAAGCCGACGCAGCGCGCCAGCCTTCCTGGCCGCCCCGGCCTGCCGACGCCGACCTCCCGGCCGGAACCGCCGCAGCGCACTAACTTCGCCGGACCCGCCGGCAGCCCACGCTCGCAACAGGCCGGCTTGCTCGACGTGCCGGAATCCGTTCGGGACCGCATGGCGCCGCAACCGGCTTCGCTCCCCGCGTCCGTCCAGCAGCGCATGAACGGCTTCCCGGATCGCCCGACATTGCCGGACCTTCCTGCCGCGTCACGCATGATCGCCGGCACGGCTCCGAGCGTCACACCATCGCCGATGACCCGCGCCGATGCGCAAAACCTTCCGGCTGGCGTGATGGATCGCATGGCAGGGTTTGACGCCGCTCCCACGCCAACCGCCCGCCCTTCGATGATGGATCGCGCCGCCGGGCTTTTCAGCATGGACGCCAAGGCCGCGACAATTCCGGGCGCAGCTCGGCTTTCGCCTGATGACCGGATTGCGCAGGCAACGCAACATGGCGCGCAGGGCTCCTGGGCACCAACCGGGGCAACAGGATCATGGGCCCCGGCTCCGACCTCACGCCCGAATTTCGCCGGGCCGGCGGGAAGTCCCCGCGCCGCTGGCGTGCCGGACTATCAGGCGCCATCGGCCAGGCCCTATTCGCCGCCTCCTTCAAGCTACCAGTCGCCAGCCTTTTCGACGGCTATGCCGCAGATCGACGCGCTCGGGCAGCCGCCCATCCCCGGCCTGCAACGAGCACCGACGCCGCCGTCCTATCAATCAGCGCCGCCGTCCTACCCCGCCCCGCGGGAAGTCGCGGCCGCTCCGCGTGTTGCCGGGCCAGTGGGGCAAGTCAGGCAGGACGAACAGCCGCAGCGCGGGAATATCCCGACTGGCAGTTACGTGTCGCCGGAGCAGCGCATGGCCGATATGGTAGCGCGCTCGCGGCCTCAACCGGAAGCTCCTGGCCTGTTCAGCGGCGGGTTCAGCGGCCCGAAAGGCGTCCTTGGCGGTGCCTTGCTCGGCGGCTCTGTCGGCGGGCTTCCCGGTGCCTTGCTGGGCGGGCTGCTAGGCAGTCAGTCGGTGCGCTCCGGCCTCGGCCTTGGGGATATGGGGCGCGACAGCTTCCAGAACGATTGGTCGCCGGCGGTCAATCCTGGCGGCGGCGTCGTCGTCAACGGCGCGGGGCGCCCGACCTATTCCCTCGCCAACGGCAGCACGACCACGCCAACCGGCACGCCTTACGATCCATGGTCCGGGATGCGCGGAAATGTCGGGGTTTCAGCCGCTCCTCAAGAGATCGGGTTTTTCGAGAGCATGTTCGGCAAGCGGCGGGCGTCCAGCGGCGGGCGCGGCGGCGGCATAGGTCCGGGCGGTTCCGGCCCGGCTGATCCATCCAGATAAACACGACACCACGCAACAATCCCGGCCCGGCGGCGGTCTTTGGTAAGGGAATAATACGATGGGACTTCTTGACGGCCTATTCAGCGGCGGCGGATTGCAGGCGCAGGCGCCCGGTTCGGGTTCCGGCGGCGGGTTTATGGACCGGCTGACGCAAATGCAGCAGACCAACCCGGAGGCGTTCATCGCGCTCGGCGCGGGGCTTATGCGCGGCGACATGGCCGGCGGCGTTCGCCAAATGGGGCAGGCGGTCGGCGACTATCGCGGCGACCAACGGCGTTCGAACCTCCAGCGCGAAGGCTGGGACCGGCAGGACGACCGCTTTGCGCAAAGCCACGCTCTCGATCAGGCGCGTTTCGACAACACGATTGCGGCGCAAGGCACAGCCCAGGCGCAGGAGCAACAGCAGTTGAACCAGACGCTCAAATGGGCGGAATCGACTGGCGACCCCGACGTAATGGGCTTGGCTGGCGCCGGCATGTTCGACGAGGCGTTCAAGGTTTGGAATGTGAAGAAAAACGGCGGTGATTTGCCCACAAGCGTGCAGGAATTCCTGTACGGGCAGAAGAATCCCGACTTCCTCGACTACAAAAGGTCAACGAAGGGGGGCGTCAACGTCAACGTTGGCGACGGGGCGCCAGAACTTGGCAAGTTGAGCACTGATTATGGCTATTTGCTTGATCCAGAAACCCGTCAGCCTGTAATCGATCCTTCGACCAATCTTCCGATGTCGTCAGCTATCCCCGGTAGTCCGGCATGGCAGGACCAGCAGCAGGCCCAAGCTAAAGCGGCGGCATCTGCCGGGAGTCGTCAAACCTCTACTGATACTGTCACCACTGCCGCACAGCGCGCGCGCGATGCCTTGACGGGCGGAATGCCCGCAACCGGCACGGTCGGCAATATCATGGCGAATTTGCCTGAATCCAACGCGGCGGAAATTCGGCGCCAGACGGAAGTGCTCCAGGCGACGGCGAAATTCGACAACCTGCAAATGATGCGGGCGAATTCTCCCACAGGTGGCGCGTTGGGTAATGTGTCGGACGCGGAAGGCGCCATGCTTGCGGCAAAGTCGGGCGCGCTGGACCCGAGCAGCCCTAACTTCCTCCGAGATGTGGACGACTATGAGCGCACGCTGCTTCGCGTCATTCACGGGCCGGCAGCCGGCGATGCGATCTATCAGCAAACCCGTAGCGGTGCACCGCAAGCGCAGCGACCCGCTAATCCCGGCGCCAATCGAACGTCCAACGGCCTGAACTGGAGCGTACAATAATGGCGACGCTGAACATTGAAGGAAAGTCGGTCGCGATCGATGACGCATTCCTGAGCCTGTCGCCGGATGAACAGAACCGCACGGTGCAGGAAATCGCCGGGCAGATCGGAATCCAGCCCCAGGCGGAGGGTTCGGGCCTCGCGATGAACGCCACCGCCGGCATCAATGAAGGGCTCTATGGGACGCTCGGCGCTCCCGTCGATCTGGCGCGCGGGGCGATGAACCTGGGTATCCGTGGCGTCAACGCGGCGACGGGCGCAGATATCGGGCAGATTCCGAGTGACAGTTTCATGGGCTCGCAGTGGATCGGCGAAAGCCTGGGCGGCCTATCTCCTGCCATCGATCCTGCGAACACGGTTGCCGACACGACGGGCGAGAAGGTGGCGCGCGGCGTCGGTCAGGGCGTCGGGTACACGGTGGCGCCACAGGCTGCTGCCGGTGCCCTGATGCGCGGCGGTCAGCTTTCCGGGCAGGCTGCACAGACCGCCGGTCAGATTCTCGGGCGAACGGAATCGACCGGGGCTGTCGCAGGCAATGCGGCGATTGGCGGTCTTTCGGGTGGCGGCGCTTCGGCCGCAATGGAAGCCGCGCCCGAACAATGGAAGCCGTTGGCGGGTCTCGCTGGCGGTCTGGCGGCCGGTACGGCTGGCGTCGCGGCGGCGGGTGTTCCTGGCCTTACCCGGCAGGGCGCAAGGGCGGCACGAGACTATGCCGCTCCCATGACGGCGAAAGGCCGTGAGCGAATGGCCGGCGAAATGCTGCGCTCGGGCACTGCCGATCCGCAGGCCGCGCGGCAGGCAATCGACGCGGGGAATCTCGACATTCTGCCGGGCTCGAAACCGACGACGTTTCAGGCGACCGGCGACATGGGGCTCGGCGCGATGGAGCGGACGGCGGCGACACGTCGGCCGGATCTGTTCCAGCAGCGGCGAGCTGACCAGAACGCGGTGCGTGTCGGCGCGATGGAAGGAATCGAGCGAGGGGGCGCGCCGGAAAAGGTCGCGGCTGTTGTGCGGTCTCGCCTCCAGCAGATCGATCGCGCCACGCAAGACATCCTTGACCGGGCCACAGGGGCGGCCCGTGGCAGCGCCGACGACCTTGGCCGGGGGATGACGCCGGAAGATGCCGGAACTTCTCTGCGGGGCTCTCTCGAAGCCGCACGAGCACAAGCCAAGGAAGCCGAACGTGCGTTGTGGAACGCGGTCGATCCTGACGGATCGCTTGTCGCGCCTGCGGACAAGTTGCGGACGCAGGCTTCGCAGTTGCTGGAGACCATGCCCTCCACCGAGCGCCGGCCGTCCGGCGAGGAGGCTGCCATATTCGAGACGATCGGTGGCCTGAACCAGGTTGCGCCCTTCGCGGATATCGCCGCCTTACGTTCCCGCCTGAGTGATGCTTTGAAGGTCGAACGGCGGACAAATGGCGAGACGCGTACCTACCGCCGACTGTCGATGCTCCGCGGGGCATTGGAGGACGACCTTTCCGCTGCTATCTCTACGAAGGTGGCGCAGGAAGCCGATGCGGTTGCACGCGGCGCGATGAGCGCAGACGAAACAATGCTGGCACGCTTCGAAGCCAAGCGGGAAAACTGGTTTGCCGAACGACAAGCGCAAGCAAGGGATCAAGGCGGTGGAGTTGGTTCTGTCGGATATGGAGCCGGCGGACAGATTGCCGTTCCTGGCGTATCTGGAGCAAGAGGCCAAACGGGAAGGCAATCTTCAGGACCTTCGAGCAATCCGCGACTATCGGGAGATGGCCTCCCGTCCAACTTCGACGAAGCCGCCCGAGAGCGACTGACGGCCGCCACCACGGCTACCCGCGAACGCGCTGGCACCTTCGACAATCGCCAACTCAGCCCGCTCCGCCGCCGTCCCGCCAAGAATGCCCCCTATGACATGACGGCTTCGGCTGTTCCCGGACGCGTGTTCTCGCCGGGTCCGAAGGGCTTCGAAAATGTCCAGGCCTATCGCAAGGCGGTCGGCGATCAGGGCGCCATGGATGCGCTGGAAGGCTATGCGGTCGATCGTATCAGCAAGGCGGCGATGCGCGAGGACGGTACGCTTGATCCGGGCCGGCTCGCCTCCTGGCGCAAGATGCACGCGGATGCTCTCCGGGCCTTCCCTGACCTCGATCGCCGCATTGCCAATGCCGGCGCGGCTTCGGAGACCGTGGCAAGGATCGCGGCACAGCGGAAAGCGGCGCTCGATGCTGCGCAGGAGGGCATTCTCGGGCGGCTGCTCAGGCTCGACGATCCGGCAGACGTAAAGCGCACGGTTGGCGCGGTGTTCTCGGCGCAGGACGGCGTAAAGCGAATGCGGACTATCCGGCAGGCCATCGGCGACAACAAGGAGGCAAAGCAGGGACTTCGCAAGGCGGTCGCGGATTACATGGCCGAGCGCTTCGTCGGGAACACGGAGGCAGGCACCTCTGGCGTCGGCACGATGAAATCCGACACGTTCCAGAACTTCGTCCGGCAGAACAGCTTTGCCCTGAGTGAGGCCGGGTTCTCGGGCGAGGAAATCAAGCTGATGCAGCGGGTCGCGGAAGATCTGCAGCGAGCCACTCGCTCGATTGCCGCGGTGCGCATACCTGGGCAGTCGAACACGGCGCAGGACATCATGGCGGCATCGAAAGGCAAGATTACGCAGACGATCCTGGACCGGATGATTGCCGCGGTATCGGGTGCCGGTGGCTTCATGGTCGGCAATGTGGGGGGCGGCCTGTCGGCCTATGTCGGCGCTGAAACGATGATGGCGCTGCGCCATGCCGGGCTGGAAACGATTGACGACATCGTTGCCGATGCGCTGCTTAATCCGGCAAGGGCTCGCGTACTCCTGACGGAGCCGGCGAAGCAGGCAGAACGGGGCACGCTCAAGATGCTGGCCCGGCTCTATCGTCAGGCGGCGGTTTCGACCGCGGCCGTCTCCTCCGATCAGAACGGCCGGGACAAGCCACTGCAGATCGATGTCCCGTGGGGTGGGCCTCGCCATTGACGGTCGGCGGTCATATCCATGCCGCCCTGCCGGCGGTACTCACGGCGGCGTCGATGCTGACAGTCGCAGTCTTCGTGTTCATCTGAAGGGATCGTCATGGGCAAGGTACGAGATAGCGACGGGCAGGCGGCTGAACCTACAGCCGAAAAGCAGCCGGCGCACCTCCGCGACGACCTCAAGTTCAAGCCAGGCCAGAGCGGCAATCCTCAGGGCCGTCCCAAAGGCTCGCGCAACAAGCTCAGCGAAGCGTTCATCGAGGCGATGTATGACGACTTCGAGGCGCATGGCGTCTCGGCAATCGTTGAGGTGCGCGAGACCAAGCCTGACGCCTATCTCAAGGTCATCGCATCGATCCTGCCGCGCGATCTGAACGTCAACGTGAACCACATGGACGATATGACGGATGACGAGCTTATCGAGCGCATCCGGGCTCTCGACGCTACCATCCGACCTTTCCTCGATGCTGGTGGAACGGCTGAAGATGACGGCAGAGATCAAACGCCGCTTAAGCACTAACCGCCTGCGGGCATATCGACCTTGAGGGCGGTTACCACCGCGCTCTCCTGCATCGCCAAAGCAGCCGCATCGGGACAGATCGCGCCGAGCGAAGCGCAGAGCCTTGCCGCTATCGTCGAGGCGCAGCGAAAGGCCATCGAGACCGGCGAAATCCTGGAGCGACTGGAGGCACTGGAGAAGGCCGCGAAATAGAAACCCGCTTGTTTCGCGAGAAGCAGGCGATCCCCTGTCCGGCGTTCGTGGGCCCGGTGTCTCCCGCGTGGAGCGCCGGGCTTTTGTCGTGGGTAGGCTCGGCGTGATGAGGTTATTCGGCCGGCGCCCATGAAAGGCCCGCGGCGAAGATGGCGGCGGAGACGACGAGCCTATCGGCGAGAATGCGAATCAGGGCTTCACGCACGGTCTGGCTCCTTACCGGCTGCTGCGCTCTCGATTGCGTCGACCACCTTGTGAAGCGATGCGACGGCCGGCTCCCGCATGCCGGCAGGCAGACCGCTCAGCCGCCTCGCCAGCTTCATCACATCGGCGGGGTAGAAGCTAATCGGATCGGCTGTCTCGTCCTCTCCGATCAGTTCGACAACCTGAACTCCCAAGGCCTTCGCCGCCTTGCGCAGGCGCGATCCTGAAATCCGGTTCGTGCCCTTTTCGTATTTCTGCACCTGCTGAAACGAGACGCCGATTGCATTGCCTAAGTCTGCTTGGCTCATGCCCTTGAATGCCCGGCAGGCGCGCAGTTTTTCGCCAATCGAGATATCTTCAGGATTTGCAGCTTTCGCCAGCGTGGTCATTGGCTGGTTTCCTTCCTCAGCCTCACGCCCGCGCCGCCACCATTGGCGTCTATGAAAGTCACGCCGGCATCTTCCAGTGCCCGCCGCACTGCCTCGACATTATCGGCCGCGCTGCGCCCCGGCCCCAGCCGCTCCATTCTCTTGATCGTCGGGAGCGAGACCCCCGCCAGCTCGGCAAGTGCCGCTTGGGACACATCCACAAGCGCGCGTCCCGCCCGGATCTGGCTTGAAGTAATCACCACATTTCGCCCTTCGTGACCCCTTTAGGACATTTTGTGACGCCAAAGGGTTTACATTTGGTGTCGTGAATCATACATAATGGGTCACAGACGATCCAACAAGGGAGACCCAACCGATGTTTGACCGCCGCGCCATCATGCAAGATGCCTGGACCCGCTACCGCAAGCACAAGACTCGCACCTTCAACCGCGAATGGTTCCGGGCCGCGCTCATGTGGGCATGGAAGGACGCCAAGGCAGCCGCTGCCATCGTCGCCACCCGACAGGCGCAGGAAGCGACTGCCGAACGTGTCCGCGCAGAGATTGCCGCCGAGAAGGCTGCTGGCAAGTTCCGCCCGGTTTCCACCGCCGAGCTTGCCGAGCTGACGATCAGCGCCACCCCCTTCCGTCATTCGATCCAGCGCATCCGCACCGAATACGCCACCGCAGCCTAACCCTGCCGCGCAGCGCGGCACTATCGAACCACCAACAATTGGAGAAGATCATGCGTAACGACCCAATCGGGGCGAATGGCGAAGCCATGCCCACAATCACCCGCCGCGCCGTCCTGACCACTGGAGCCGCAGCCGCGGCCATGGCAACGGTGCCGGCCACATCGACCGCCGCGCCGCAGATCGCTGCCGAGCTGGTCGACCTGATCGCCAAGACCCTGCAGGCCGTAGCCACATGGGAAACCACAATCGACCCGCTGGAGCACGCCACTGACGCATGGAAAGCCCATGTGAAGGCCAACCCGCTGCCGATGGTCCCGTATTTCGGCGGTGCCATCGAGACCGGCCTTTTCGACCGCGAGCAGATGCATCGCGAGATCCGTGAGAAGTACCGCGGGCAGGCCGCAGCCGTCGCAGCGTTCTCGAAGATGGACCCGACGTTGGCCGAGGCCATGACCGCCACCCTGCGCACCAAGGAGGCCGAAAACCTTGCGCTGGCAGACCGGATCTATGACGAGAAGGAAAGCCGCATGGAAGCATTCGGCCTGTCGGCAGCCAAGGAAGCCTATGAGGCCACCAGCGACGCATGGGAACAGGCCCTTTGGGATTTGCTGGAATACGACACGACCAGCCTTGCCGAAGAACGCGCCCGCGCCGCCGCCATCGTTGGCAACACCGTTACCCGCGAAATTATGATGATGGACGAGCGCTTTTCCAGCGGCCTGCTCTACACGGTCGCCGGCATCGCCCACCCCGACCCGGAGACGTGAGCACGTCGGAAGGGCTGGCCTCGTGTCGGCCCTTCTTCATTTCAGGCTGGTCCCTTACACAATGGATCGAGCCGCGTCCTCGATATGGAGCTTCGTCTTCCGATCGGCACTGATGCCGTTGATGTGTTGATGGGCAAGCTCCAGAAGAGCTGCCGACACATCGTTTTCGCTCCACCCCGCAGCTTGTGCCCGCGCCGCCAATTCCTGAAAGGCAGGCTCGATCGCGACCAGGCAGTCCAGCGAACGATCGGCATAATCCTCTGGCCGTTTTGGGGATGCGATTTCGTCTGTGGGTGCCATGAGATTCAATCCTTCCGCCGTCCTCTTCGGGGGAAGTCCTACAGGAATGAGTCCCCGGAATGACATTTGAATTGGTTCGCCTCCCGGCTTTCATCTGTGTACCGTTCACGGATGGCTGTGCCGGGCGGAGGTTGCTGAAGGTGCGACATATGATTGGAGCCGAACCTAATATGCGGGGACCAATGCGAGCATTGCTAGTCGCTGCGGCGGCACTCTTGAGCGTCACGGCGGCGTCTGCGGAATGCAGGTTTGTCAATTTGAAGGACGATACGGTTTCGGTGTCCTTCGAGCAGAACGACGCGCTTCTAAGCATTCGAGGCAAGACGCACCGTTACTCTACGGGAAGCGTCGGCACCGGCATGGATCGCCGCGTCGCCTACCCGATGGAACCGGATGAATTCGAAAAAGGCGGCACGCCGTTTGAGGTTCACGAGTTCGACGGCCACACGTTCCTGACATGGGGTGCGGATCTGCTCGTCGAGCGTTGCCAATGATGGCGCTTCGAAGGGATGGGGATGACTGACGCCTTCCGTGCCGTAATTGCGGCGACCTTTCTCACTGGACCGTTTGCAGCAACAACGCCGGCCATAGCGCTAACCGGCGCTGAGTTGATGCAGGACGGACGATTTACTGAAGGGTACGCTTGGGGTGTCGTAGCGATGATGACGGGAATCGTGGTGAAGGATGATGACCATAACAAGCTCGTTTTTCATTACGATCAGTGCCTGCGGTCTTCCAAAATTAACAGTCGCGTGCTTCTCGACGGCGTCCAAGAATTCATCGAACGGAACCCCAAGAACTTGGCGCTGCCGGCGTTTTTCCCGGTCCTAAACTTCCTCGGCGAAATGTGTGGAAGCCCTGATGACTGACCCCAACCTATTCTGGACCATCCCCGCGGCCGTCCTGTGGGCGCCGCCCATCGTCCCCGTTCATCGAAACGG
Source organism: Aurantimonas sp. A3-2-R12 (assembly GCF_036016755.1). NCBI lineage: Bacteria > Pseudomonadati > Pseudomonadota > Alphaproteobacteria > Hyphomicrobiales > Aurantimonadaceae > Aurantimonas > Aurantimonas sp. A3-2-R12. The sequence goes on from NZ_JAYXIH010000007.1 coordinate 100,151, forward strand.
CCGATGAGGAAACCGCCGCCTGACGATAGAGCCGCGCCCGCATCCAGGCGTCGATCTCTTTCCGGCTCTGTCGGGATCACCGGCATCGCCTTGGGGCACTCTATGCATCGAGGCGAAGGTGAAATGGGTCTCCGCTTAGCACCATTCATCAACCAGTCATGATGGCGCCGATAGCTTCGGGTGATCGGTTCTCATTTCCGGGGCCTGCCATGACCCGCCATTCTTGCCGACTAATCGTAGCCGCTTGCGGCCTTTCTGCTCTCGCTGCAACGGGCGCTCGTGCTGGTCAGGTTGTTCCAGGTGAGGAGCACTGTGTCATAAACGTTGCGACCGACGACCGTCTGAACATCCGAGCCAAGCCCAACGCGCAGGCCGCCATCCACGGCAGAAAACGTCATGACGCCTGTGGGATCATGGTGACAGGGTCTTGCAAGGGCAACTGGTGCCCGGTCGAGGAGGGTCATGTGACGGGGTGGGTCCACAGCCACTTCATCGCTATGGTCTCGCCAGCTCTTTACTGCGTCGCCGGCGTTGCACCGGGCGACATCCTCCGGTTAAGCGGCAATGCCGTCATCGACTGATTGCCGCCGGGGGAAGGCATCACGATTTCGGTGACACCTTGGGAAAGCACCGGGTGTTCCGAGAGTTTCTTGTGCTGGGGCTGCCACGCCAATTCCATGCCCTCGACCAACGGCTTCATGGCGACCAACGTCGTCTCCGGGGAATCTCCCGGCTGCACGAACAGGGTCGCGCCGTGGAATTGGATTGTGGTAATAGCTTTAATCTTCGCGCATACCCTTCCGCCCAGTCGAGAGTTCTGACCAAACTTGATCGGCACCAATGCGGCATCGCCTTCCTGCCCTATGCCGTCGGCGGATGGCAAAAAATCCGCGCCAACGGCTGGGAGGGCTGGGCTAGTCGCCGTTATCTCAGCGGCCAGTGAAACAACAAAAAGCCGCCGCCCTGGTGAAGGGATGGCGGGTCTGGCTTGACAGCGATGGGCGAAGGTCAGGAGTGGGACGAGACTGCCGGGTGCGCTTCCCCAGCGCTCGTGATTACGATCCTGAAGGGGTCCTGCCTAACGTCCGCGAGCCCCCGCTCGATCAATTCCCAAGCAGCGGGCGGATCGAAATGGCGGGCGAGCTTGACCGCCTGGATCTTCCCGAGCAGAGCGAACGCATCGTCCGTCAGATATTCCGTCTGCATCGAACTCCCCCAAATCAAGGTCGCGTTGACAACCACTCCTCCTAAGTGACGGTTTGATTTGGACAAACTTGTGGCCGCCACTTCTTGGCGCATGTCGGATAGCCGAGACGGGCCCCGGAACGCCAGAAAACCGCCGCCCGGTGACGGAACGGCGACGATATGGCCGATAAGGGACCGACAGGGTATCCGGGCGCGGCGTCCGTCTTCGCAGCCCTTGATGCGGCTGCCGGCGGTCATTGGGCGCCTCTAAAGTAGAGGCGGATAGACGCCCGCCCCAGGCAAACGCTCGCCCGTCGCAAAACCAGTCAGTTGATTAACCGATTGACGGATCACGCACTTTCCGACGCTACGATCATACTCCTCAGCCATCGACAAGGTGCCGCTGAGCGCCGGGTCAAGGGCGAAGGATCGCATCGCATAACTCTTAGGTTATGATATAACGTTTGTTAGGTGCCATAGGCATGGTTTTGCCAGCCCCTAACGCGAGCGGAGTGCGGCAATGGTTATCGATGGTCGGCAAATCAAAGCGGCTCGGGCAATCCTCGGCTGGACGGTGAGAGAGACGGCGGATGCCTCTGGTGTCCATCGCAACAGCGTCGTCAGGGTGGAATCCGAAACGACATTCCCTCGATCGGCATGGGCGGCCGACAGGATCGCGGCAGCCATGGAAGCGGCCGGGATATCCTTCGATCAGACGGACGAGGGTCTAGGGGTATCCTTCGAGGCGCCCCGGTATCGAACAGGGCGCAGATATACGCGACCGGCGCCTGATCGGATCGCCGCGTGACCCGGCCGCCGTCCAATAAAATAGAGGGATTTAGGGGGAGTTTTGTGCCGGCAGCACGATTAAGCGACCGATACGCGCTCGCGCGCGAGGGCTGCCAAGCGGCTGGAAATCGCCTCGTTGTGCCAGGGGAAGGTTTTTCACGCATCACACGCGCGGGAAGGATGAGCCGTGGAACAGGCGCTATCTGAAAAGCTGATTGATGCTGTCGCCCTCGATGCCTTCGAGCCCCTGCCCGGCTCGGCGCCCGTCCCGATCGTCGAGAACAAGGCGGGGTGTCGCTGGCCGCTGTCTGAGGGTGGGACCGTCATGGACATGGCAACCCACTACTGCGACTTGGAGCGCTCGCCGGGCTCGTCCTACTGCCCGACCCATAGGGCGATCAGCACGAAGCCTGCCTAGCCACGGCGGCTTCCTGGCGGTTAAACAAACTTGGGATAACCTGCGGCCGCGCAGGGGGTCTCAATTTTGAGGAGACCCCTCCAACTCCCGCGAGACCCGCAGGGCCGCAGCCTGTGCAGCGTTTGACCTCTCCGTCTCGGATACACCTTCGTTCCACGGGCCTGTCTGGCTGGGAACGGGCTCCCTTTGATGAACGCGGCATAGCTCTCGCATTCTTTTAAGGGCGGCCCGGGTCACGAAGTCACGGCGGCCGATACGTTCGATTTCCAGTCTGCCCCGGGCAGCTTCGGCGCGCAGGGTAGCGGGATTTATCTTCCCGCGGAACACTTCCCGGCAGGCTTCGTCAAGCGTCAGGGGCTCGTCGGCATCATCCATTTTCGTTGCCCTCCTGAGAAGCATCCATCTCGGCAAAATCAGGCCGGATAATATGTCCCCATTCGCACTGCAATCCAGTCCCGGAGCGAATGGGCGGAAGCGTCCCGTCATTTGTGGAAGCAGACCCCGAAGGCGCATAAAGGATTGGATTTCATAAGACCGGCGTGCGGTTGAATAGCGGTCGTCATTATGCACTGATCACTCCGATCGGCGCGGGTGGTTGGGCGATGACAGGCGGGCGGCAAATACTAGCAGGTCTTTTGGCGCTCTCTGCGGCGGTATTGTTGTCCAGCCATCAAGCTTGGGCTGCTCCTGAGGGGTTCGGTCCCTTTGTTTACGACCCGGACGTGCCGACTATTATCATTCTCGACGGGGATATTGAGGACAGGTCGGCGCTGAATTTCCGGCGAGTCTTGAGGGCCGCTCCAAGAGCGCGAACGATAGTTCTCAACAGTCCAGGCGGCTATGTCTCAGAAGCTCTCCTAATCGCCGACGACGTCCAACAGCGTCAACTTGGGACACTAATACCGCCAGATTCGATATGCTTCTCCGCGTGTTCGTACATTTTTCTTGCCGGCGCTGACCGCACTGCAATGGGAAGTCTGGGCGTGCATCAAATCTCCTTAGAAGCGCCAGATCTTGAACGAGCGCAACTCGCGATTTCGGACATTATCGAAGCGCTCGATCGGTTTGGTGCGCCAGCAGGTGTGCTTACAACGATGTTTCGAACGTCGGCGGATCAGATGCATGTCTTCAGTCCCGAGGAGATTGCGGCCTACGGTATCAACCGAATCCGTGAACCATCGGGCTCGCCAGATGCGGCGGCGCTTGGCAACTCACTGGCGACGCGAGGAGGTAACGAACAGTCTCGGCCTCAGGATCTACTATTTTATCAAGAGCGGACCGAGACGCTTCCTGGCACTCAGGAAAGCGGCGACGTCGTCTGGTCGGTGGTCAACGAATCGCCGGCCGAAGGCCAACCGTCCGAGCCGGCGATCCGGGCGGAAGCACAGATTCCCGACGAGAATCTGGAGATGATCATGACCATCCGGCGCAATGCGGACTCTACGCTGCCGGCGAGCCACGTCATCGAGCTCCTGTTCACGACGCCGGAGAATTTCAGCGGCGGGAGTGTCGCCAATGTCCAGCGGCTGGCGCTGAAGCCCACTGAGCAAGCCCGCGGCGAGCCGCTGATCGGCGTGGCGGGCAAGGTTTCCGACGGCTTCTTTATCATCGCACTGAACAATCTCGACCAGGCGATGCAGGACAACATGGCGCTGCTGCAGAACGAGCAGTGGATCGACATTCCGATCACCTATGCTTCGGGCCGCCGAGCGCTGATCTCGCTAGACAAGGGCGCATCTGGCGATGAGGCGTTTAACGAAGCGTTTCGGATCTGGAACCGCCAACGTTTAGAATGACGCTCGACGGTTCGCCAGTCCTGCGAGATTTCCATCTCGGTCGTGGTCGGCCGTGCTGCGATAGCGGTTTCAGTCGGCGGTTGATGCGGGCCGACCAAGGTATTGGCCGGCCGCGATCATCAATGGCAGTGAACCGTGCCGGTTCGAGTTTCCATATGGCAGCACTGACCTGGGGGAGAGCTTTTTCGGCAACCGCCTCCGTGGGCGCTGGCGCTGACGGAAAGCGCGAATGTAAATAGGGCGAGCGTCGACATGAAAGTTCGCATGGGGTCCTCCTCCGATCGGTGGAGAAACCGTTGCATCTTCACGGTGTGCATGCAACTAACGGTGGCGTGTGACAAAGCTGCGCAGCCATTGCCAGTCTGACGCTACAAGTTTGGCCCGGGCCAGGTGTAGTCGGTCATGGGCATACCCCCGCATCGGTAATCATCGACGAACTGACCATTCGATTTATCGCGGCATCGCCATACAGGCTGATGATACTCGTTTTGGAATTGGTCCCACGCTACCCCGTAACCGCCGCCGTAACCGCCGCCGTTTCCGCCACCAAAGCCGCCATTGTTTGCGGCCACACCGACCGCGACCGCCGCGCCGGCAATTGCAACGCCAGCTAGGATCGTGTTTTCGCGTCGAATGGTCGTCCGGCACTCTTCCACGGTCACACCCCGCGAAATCAACTCGGCTACGAGGTCGCGAGAAAACTGCGGATCGCCGCTCTTCTCGACAGCACGGCATAAGCTTGAGACGTTTTGCTTCGCTGGATTTGCGTAGAAACTGGACTGGCTCGCGGCGCAGCCCGGAAGTGCGACGGCTATAGCGAATAAAAATACTTTTGTACGCACGAAACAATTTCCCCCGTCAGGCTCTCAGGGGAGTAAAAAGCACCGCTGGTCCATTGTCCATGTGCGTCAGCTCGCGGGATTAGTCCGACCGGCGCGCCTGTAGCCACAATTGTCAGCGGGTCATCCGGTCGGGCGCTGTAGGCTTGGCGGATCCTCAGGCCGAGCGGAGCCAGATGTCCCTTCCGTCGCGCTTGTGCAGTTCTTTGAGCGCAGCTTCCCATGCGCTTCCCAACAAGGCTTCCTGGGAAGCGCATGCCGCGGAGAAATCTGCAAATGTCTGATTGTGTTGGTGATCCCGACTGGATTCGAACCAGTGACCCTCAGATTAGGAATCTGATGCTCTATCCTGCTGAGCTACGGGACCACGCCGGGCGCACCATAATCGAATCCCGCCGCCGGCGCCAAGCCTTGTTCGATGAGGCGGATTGGGCCAGCGCCGCCGCCCGTCGTGGCCGCCGCGCAAAGCCTGGCCCACGCCCGCGCAGGGAGATCGCGGCCGCTACGGCGCCCAGGCGCGGGGCGCGCCTGGGCGACCGTATTGTCGTTGCCCGGTAAATGCGTTTGAATGAAACAAGGCAAGTCTCGTGGGGGCCGGCTTCCGACCGCTGTCGCGTGACCGGCAATTTGGGTCGGGGTTTCCACGGCCTTGTGCTATCGAGAGTTACCTCATTGGTGAAAACTGGAGCAGGGCGGGATCGAATTGACCGGATATGATCGACGTTTCGGCCTTGATCTTGCCAGCGGCTTCATCGCTCTGATCGTCTTCAGCTTCGTCATCAACATCCTGCTTCTGATTCAGCCAATCTATCTGCTGCAGATCTATGACCGCGTGCTGTCGTCGGCCTCCGTCGAGACGCTGGCGTTCATTTCCGTCATCGCGGTGGCGGCGCTGGTCTTGCTCGGCGCGGTCGACGCGATCCGTTCGATGATCTGCGGCCGGATCGCCGCGCGGCTGGAGGCCGGGACCGGCGCTCGGGCGCTCATCGGCGCGATGCGCGGCCCGCGAGCCTCGCTCGGCGACGTCCAGCCGCTGCGCGATCTCGCCACGGTCCGCGGGTTCATATCCGGCCGCGCCCTGCTGGCCTATTTCGACCTGCCCTTCGTTCCGTTCTTCATCGGGATTCTCTATTTCATCCACCCGCATCTTTTCTGGCTGACGCTGGGTGGCGCGACCGTCCTGGCTTTGCTCGCCTGGGCCAATCAGCACGCGATGCAGCGCCCGGTCGGCGAAGCCGGCGAGCAGGCGATGGCCGCGATGCTCGCGGCGCAGTCCTTCGCCCGCGGCGCCGAAAGTATCACGGCGATGGGCATGGTGGGCAATGTCGTGGGAGCATGGGGCGGACAGGAAGCGCGGTCGCTCGACGCGCAGGACCGGCTGAACCGCATCAATGCGATCTATGCCGGTGTCTCCCGCACGCTTCGCATCGGATTGCAGATCGCCATCCTCGGCTATGGCGGCTATCTGGTGCTGGCTGGCGAAATGACCGCCGGGATGATCTTCGCCTCCTCGCTGATTTCCGGTCGCGGACTCCAGCCGATCGACCAGGTCATCGCCGGGTGGAAGCCCGCCGTCGATGCGCGCAAGGCCTGGGGCCGGCTAAGCGTGCTGCTCGCCGTGCTTGGAACCAAGCCCGCCGCGACCGATCTGCCCGATCCCGTCGGGCGCCTGTCGCTCGAGAATGTCGTCGTGTTTCCGCCCAATGCACCGAACGCCGACCCGTTGCTCAAACGGATCTCGGCCGAGATTCCGGTCGGCGACTGCGTCGTGGTGGTTGGTCCCTCGGGCGCCGGCAAATCGACGCTCATGCGCGCCATCGTCGGGGGCATCGATATCCGTTCGGGCGCCATTCGTGTCGATGGGGCCGATATCCGCAACTGGGACAGGGAGAATCTCGGACGCCATGTCGGTTATCTGGCCCAGGACGTTGAGCTCCTACCGGGGACGATCGCGCAAAACATCGCCAGATTCGATCCCGACGCGCATGATGAGGCAATCATCGATGCGGCGAGGAAAGCCGAGGTTCACGACCTGATCCAGCGATTGCCGAAGGGCTATGACACGATCATCGGGCCGGCGGGACAACAATTGTCCGGCGGACAACGCCAGCGCGTCGGTGTGGCCCGGGCATTTTATGGATCGCCGAAGCTGCTCGTTCTCGACGAGCCCAACGCCAATCTCGACACCGAAGGCGAGATGGCGCTGGACAAGGCGCTTGCATCGGCCCGCGAGGCGAAGGTGACGGTGCTCCTGGTCACACAGCGCCGGCCGATTGCCGAACGGGCCGACAAGATCATGATCCTGCGCGACGGGGCCGTGCAGGATTTCGGGCCGCGGCAAGAGGTGTTCGCGCGCCAGGTCCAGAAGGCGAAGGCGGCCCAGGAGGCCGCGCGGGCGGCTTCCAACGATCGGGCGGAGGCCTCGCCGGCATCGTTCCCGGTCGTCACCGGGCGTTTTCCGGCCGTGGTCGCCGGCGGGCGGAACCCCGAGACGGCTGACAGCTGACCGGCGGCTTGATGGCGCGGTCGCCGACAATGGAGCGGATACCCATGACGAAGAACAGCGACGGCTGGGCTAGCGACGTCAAGACCGGAATACGCCTGATCACCGTGACGGGAGTCGCGCTCTCGGCGATCTTCCTGTTGGGCTTCGGGGCTTGGGCCGCACTGGCGCCGCTGGCGAGCGCCGCGGTCGCGCCGGGGGTGGTCGCGGCGGCCGGCAAGAACCAGGGGGGTCCAGCATCTGGAAGGTGGGATCGTACGGAGCATCCTCGTGCGCGAGGGTGAGCGCATCAAGGCGGGACAAGCGCTGTTCGCCCTGGATCCGACAGCTCCCAAAGCGCAACGCAATCGTCTGCAGAAACAGATGGTTGGCCTGGAGGCGCGGACCGAGCGGCTGACCTCCGAGCGCGACGGCCTGGAGATGTTGTCGTTTCCGCCGGTGTTGCGTCAGTTGGCAGGGACAGAAGGCATCGGCGATCTTCTCATCGAGCAGGAACGCGAGTTCACCGCCCGATTGGACCGTCACCGCCAGGAACAGGTGATCATGGGCCAGCGTGTCCAGGCCCTCCGCGAGCAGATCGAGGGGATGACCGCGCAGCAGACGGCGATCGAGCGCCAACTCGAAGTCGTTCGGGAGGAAGTGTCGCGCAAGCGCACGCTGCTGGACAAGGGCCTGACCAATCGCTCGGAATATACCGCGCTGCTTCGCAGCGAGGCAGATCTGGTCGGTCAGGTAGGGCAGGGTGTTTCCAGCATTCTGGCGGCGAAAATCCAGATCGTCGAAGCGCAGGCGCAGCTGGCGCGGCTCGAAACGCAGCGCGTCGAGACCGCGGTGACGCAGCTCAATGAAATCCGGGCGCAGATCTCCGATACCGAAGAACAGCTGCGGTCGGCCGAGGATGTGCTCGATCGCATCATCGTTCGTTCGCCGAGCGATGGGATCATCATCAAGATGAGCGTGAATGCCTCCGGCAGCGTAGTGGGGCCTGGCGATCAGCTCCTCGAACTCCTGCCGACCGGCGAAGATCTCCTCATCGAGGCTCGGGTCTCGCCGCAGGATGTCGACGTCATCTCGCTCGGACAAAGGGCCCGGCTGCGGTTCAGCGCGCTCAATACGCGCACCACGCCGACCGTGGAGGCGAAGGTCACCTATCTTTCCGCCGACCGGCTGATCGACCAGACCACCCGGCAACCCTACTACACCGCCCGGCTCAGCATGATCGACGACCTGCCACCCGAAATCAGCCGCGACCAGATTTATCCGGGCATGCCGGTGGAGGCCTATATCGCGACCGGCGAGCGCACCTTCCTGGAATATCTCGCCAGGCCCATCACCGACAGTTTCTCAAGGGCCTTCCGGGAGGATTGAACCGCTCGGCATCGCCTCACCGCACCGTGGGGTCGGCCTGGGCGATCAGCATCGCTGAGCCCTCCTGCAACCCGACGACGATCTCGCCGAGCGCCTCGTTCGATTGGGTCAGGATCGAATGGAACGGCACGTCGACATCGGCCAGCGGCCATTTCGCGCCCACGACTGTCAGTCCCGACAGATCCGAGAATTTCAGGATCGAGAATTGCGCGCCGGGGGTCAGATCGAAGCGGCGCGGCTCCGGGGACAGCGGCCAACCATGCTCACGGCCGTCGAACAGCTCGACATCGAGGCCGCGCGCGGCAAAGCGCAGCGCCAGGATGAGATGGGCGAAGGTATGGTCGCTGCGTGGACCGCCGAGCGCGCCGACAAGCAGCAGCCGGCTCGCGCCCCGAGCGACCGCCGCGTCGATGGCGAGTTCGCCGTCGGTCTGGTCCTTGTCGCTCGGAAAGGTCTCGCGGGGAATGTCGGAGAATTCGCCGGCCGCAATCGCCGGGCTGGAATCGAAATCGCCGACCCACAGTTCCGGGGTGAGCCCCAACGCCGTGGCATGGCGAATTCCGTCGTCGGCGGCGATCACTCGCGTGCCGGATACTGCATTAGCAAGGGCGGGTGTCGGATCGACGCGGCCGGCAAGAAGGATCGTGAAGCGCATGGCGCCGTGATCTAGCGCGTGGAAGCGGCGAAGGGGAGGGGGAAAACGTGTCCACCCGCTCGAAGCAGTGGCCGTCGGACTGGTTGCCCTTGCCGGTGGCGGAGCTTGCCGCTAAATCTTCGGCAGCTCACACGGGGTGCCTTCGGGCTGAGAGGCGTCGCGCCAACCCGTCGAACCTGATCCGGATCGTACCGGCGGAGGGATTGCGGGCGTTCGCGAGGCCCTCGCGGCGCGGCTCTTCCGACGTCGCGGCATCGAAAGGCCCCGCCATGACTCCCATCCGTTCGCAACTTTTGTCTGGCGCCGCTGTCCTCGCCGCGCTGTCCACTTTCGTGACTCCCGCCGTGGCGCAGGACGCCAAGCCGACGCTCACCATCTATACCTATGAAAGCTTCACGCCCGAATGGGGTCCGGGGCCTAAGATCGAGGCGGCGTTCGAGGCCGTCTGCGATTGCGACCTGAAGTTCGTCGGCCTGGAGGATGGGGTCGCGATCCTCAACCGGCTGAAGCTGGAGGGCGAGACGAGCGACGCCGACATCGCTCTCGGGCTGACCTCCGACCTCATTCCCGAAGCCAAGGCGACGGGCCTGTTCGCCGACAGCGGCGTCGATCTGTCCAAGCTGACGGTGCCGACGGGCTTTTCCGATCCGGTCTTCGTGCCCTACGACTATTCCTATCTCGCCGTCGTCTACGACACCGAGGCTATCGACAATCCGCCGAAGAGCCTCGACGACCTCGTGTCCGGCGATTCCGAGCAGAAGATCGCCATCGAGGACGCGCGGACCTCGACCCCGGGCCTCGGCCTGCTTTTATGGATGAAAGCGGTCTATGGCGAGGAGGCGAAAGCCAAATGGGCAAAGCTCTCCGACCGCATTCTGACTGTCACGCCCGGCTGGAGCGAGGCCTATGGCCTGTTCACCAATGGCGAGGTGCCGCTGGTGCTGAGCTATACGACATCGCCGGCCTATCACATGGTCGAGGAAGGCTCCGAGCGCTATCAGGCCGCGGCCTTTTCGGAAGGCCAGTATCTCCAGATCGAGGTCGCGGGCCTGCTCAAGAACGCCGATCAGCCGGATCTGGCGCGCCAATTCCTAAAATTCATGCTGACCCCCGAAATCCAGTCGATCATTCCGACCACCAACTGGACGCTGCCGGTGATCGACGGCATCGAAATGCCGGAGGCGTTCGACCGGTTGGTCAAGGTGGAGACGCCGCTGTTCATCGATCCCGAGACGGTTGCGGCGAACCGCAAGGCCTGGACGCAGGAATGGCTCGAGGCGATCGGCCGCTGATGCGCCTGGGCGTCCGCGGTGGACGGCGCGGCGGGGCTCGCTCGCGCGCGCGGCCATGACCGGCGCCACCGACCGGACCCTTCGCATCGGCCTCGGCTTTGCCGCCGCCGCGGTCCTGATCGTCTTTCTCGGCGGCGCTTTCGTGTTCCTGCTCGCGGCGACGGGTGCCGTGCCCGATCTGCCGGCGCTCTTCGCCGACCGCTATATCCGGGGCGTCGTGCTCTTCACCCTGGAGCAGGCGGCGCTGTCGACGCTCTTGTCACTTGCCGGCGCGGTGCCGCTGGCCGCCGCGCTCCACCGCGCCCGCTTTCCCGGACGCCGGGCGGTGCTGCGGCTGTTCCTCTTGCCGCAGGCGCTGCCGGTTCTCGTCGGGGCGCTGGCCATTATCACGATCTGGGGTCGCAACGGCGTGCTGTCCGGCGCCTTCGCCGCGATCGGGCTGCCGCGCCTCGACGTCTATGGGCTTGCCGGCATACTGATCGCCCATGTCTTCTTCAACCTGCCGCTGGCCGCGCGGCTGATGGTGGCGGCGCTGGATCGCGTGCCGGCCGAAAGCTGGAAGCTCGCCGGGCAATTGTCCCTGACGCCGCTCGCCACCTTCCGGCTGCTCGAATGGCCGGCGATCCGCGCCAGCCTGCCGGCGGCCGCCAGCCTCGTCTTCATGCTCTGTGTGACGAGCTTCACGCTCGTCCTCGTCCTCGGCGGCGGACCCCGCGCGACGACGCTGGAAGTCGCGATCTATCAGGCGCTTCGCTATGAGTTCGATCCCGGCCGGGCGATCGCGCTGTCGCTCCTGCAAATCGCCCTGACCGCCATCATCCTGTGGTTCGCGACCCGGCTCGGCGGCGATGTCGCGGCTGGTTTCGGGCTCGGCGGCCGGGCGCTGCGCTACGACCGGCCGAGCCGGGCGAGGGCGGCGATGGATGCCGCGATCCTGTCGCTCGGAGTAGCCTTCGTCCTGTCGCCCTTCGTCGCGGTTCTGGTGCGCGGATTGCAGGCGGACCTCGTCTCGCTCGCCGTCGATCCGGCGGTCCGGCGCGCGGCGCTGACCAGCCTGGTCATCGCCCTTGCCGCGGCATCGCTGGCGCTTGTCATCTCGGTCCTGGTGATCCTCGCCCTCGAAGCCTTGCGCGGCGCGCCGTCCGGGGCTCGTCGTGGGCGAGACACGGCGCGCAAGGGGCTGGAGACGGCCGCCAGCCTCGTTCTCGTGGTGCCGCCGATCGTCGTCGGAGCCGGCTGGTTTCTGGCGTTGCGTGAGGTCACCGACGTCTTCGCCGCCGCGCCTTATGTCGTCGTCGCCACCAACGCCGCCATGGCCGTGCCGTTCATCGTGCGGATCGTCGGGCCGGCGCTGGCCGCCGCCAATCAGGCGACCGGGCGACTGGCGGACAGTCTGGGGCTCGCCGGCCTGTCGCGGCTGCGCTTCGTCGATTGGCCGGCCATGCGTCCCGCGCTCGGCCTCGCCTTCGCCTTCGCGCTGGCGATTTCGCTCGGCGATCTCGGCGCGATCGCCCTGTTCGGCAACCAGGACCTCGTCACGCTGCCCTATCTGCTGTTGCAGCGCATGGGGAGCTATCGCACCAGCGACGCGGCCGGTCTGGCGCTGATTCTCGGAATTTTGTGCCTCGGCCTGATGGTGCTGGCCGAGCGCGGGCTGGCAGGCGCGGGAGAAAAGCGATGAGCGAGGTGCCGGCCTTATCCTTCGAAGACGTTCGCCTGGCCTATGAGGGCAGCGACATGCGGTTCGATCTCAAGGTGATCGAGGGCGAATGGCTGGCGGTGATCGGCCCGAGCGGCGCGGGAAAGTCGACGCTGCTCGATCTGGCGGCCGGTTTCGCGACCCCCGATTCGGGACGGGTCGGCATCGCCGGCTCCGACATGAGCGGGGTCGCCCCCGCCGAGCGGCCGCTCAGCATCGTCTTTCAGGAGAACAATCTGTTCCCCCATCTCGACGTGTTTCGTAACGTCGCGCTCGGCATCGCCCCGAATCTTCACCTGTCCGAGGACGACCGGCGCCGCGTCTTGGAGGCGCTGGAGGCCGTCGGCCTTGCGGGTTTCGAAGCCCGTCGTCCCGCCGCGATGTCCGGCGGCGAACGCCAGCGCGTCGCGCTCGCTCGCGCTTTCCTCCGCGATCGTCCGCTGCTGCTGCTCGACGAGCCCTTTGCGGCGCTGGGGCCAGCGCTGCGCAAGGAAATGCTGGGGATGCTGAAGACGCTTCGTGCGGAACGCGCGCCGCGTCCCATGACCGTGGTGATGGTGACCCATCATCCGGACGACGCGGCCGACCACGCCGATCGCGTCGCATTCCTCGATCGAGGCGTGGTGCTCGCGGTGGGGCCGACGCGCGCGATCCTGTCGGGCCGGACCGATCCGCGTGTCGCCCGCTATCTCGGCACAAAGGTTTCTGATTCATGACGCATTTCCGGCAAATTTGCTTGTTAGCCGGGAAGGCATCCATGATGAGGGGGCGCGCCGCGGATTTGCGACGTCGTGTTGCGGATCGATCCTTCCGCGGAGCGTGGCGTTTCGGCTAAGGGTCTTGTGCGAACAGGGCAGAGCTGAATTTCTGCGGCATATTGGCGGGGGCGGTGATCGCACCGATGGAAATGATGTCCGGGGTCTGGTCCGCAAGGCGTGTGACACGCGCGGCGCTTCGCGGCGCGGCGTTGGCCGCGTTGATGGCGGTTGGCGCGTGTACGTCGTTGGAGGCGAGCCTGGACGGTCTGGCCGGCGATGTCGGCCGCGACGCCAAGTCCGGCTATGCGGCGACGCGCCAGCCGATCACCTTCGAAAACATCCAGCAGGGCGACCCGCAGTCGGTCATCGGACGGGCGCAGCATCCGAAGATCCTGGCGGCGTATGGTGGCGCCTATTCCGATCCGAAACTCGAACGAACCCTGGCGACGGTCGTCGGCAAGCTTCAGGCGGTGACGGAGGATCCGAACCGCGCCTACCGAATTACCGTTCTGAATTCTCCGAACGTCAACGCCTTCGCGCTGCCGGGCGGCTACGTCTATGTGACCCGCGGTCTGCTGGCGCTGGCCAACGATTCCGCTGAAGTGGCCGCCGTGATCGGTCACGAGATGGGCCATGTCACCGCCAATCACGGCATCGAGCGCCAGCAGCGCGAGCAGGCGGCCGAGATCGCCAGCCGCGTCGTGAACGAAGTTCTGGCCAGCGAGCCGGCCGGGGAGATCGCACTCGCCCGCAATCGGCTGAATCTCGCTCAGTTCTCGCGCAAGCAGGAATTACAGGCCGATGTGCTCGGGATCCGCCACGTCGCCCGCGCCGGGTACGACCCGTTTGCGGCTTCGCGCTTCCTGGGTGCGATGGATTCCTATTCCAAGATCCGGAATGCCTTTCAGGCCAACGATCCCAATCTCGATTTTCTCGCCTCGCATCCGTCGGCGCCGCAACGCATCGACCTCGCCGCGCGTCACGCGCGCCAATATGGCCCGTCCGGTACGGGCGCGACCGACCGCGACCGGTATCTGTCGGGCATCAACGGGATGCTGTTCGGGGACTCGGCTGCCGAAGGTTACGTGCGCGAGCGGCGTTTCTATCATCCCGGCCTCGGCATCACCTTCGAGGTTCCCGATGGCTTTCTTATCGACAATACCGCCGAAGCGGTTATGGCGACGGGGCCGGGCGACACCGCGATTCGGTTCGATGGTGTGGCCCTGCCGGCAACCACCAGCCTCGTCGATTACGTCAACAGCGGCTGGATCGGCGGACTTGATCCATCGACCATCCGCAAACGGCGGATCGGCAATCTGGACGCGGTTTCGGCGCGGGCGCGCGGGGGCGAGTACGCCTTTGAGGTGACGATCATTCGCGTGGGCGGCCAGGTCTATCGGTTCCTGACGGCCGTCCAGGCCGCGTCCGCGGCTTCCGTCGGCACCGTCGCCGATCGTGTCGCCAGTTCCTTTCGTTTGCTCAGCGCCTCGGAAAAGGCCGCGCTCAAGCCCCTGCGAATACGGATCGTGACGGCTGCGGCGGGAGACACGGCCGAAAGGTTGGCGACTCGCATGGTCGGCGTCGACCGCAAATCGCAGATGTTCCGTCTTTTGAACGGCCTTGAGGGCCGGGAAGAGGTCCGCGCGGGAGGGCGCTACAAGATCGTCACGGAATAGTGTCGGAGGCGACGGCGTAGCCATGAAGCCCTTGGCGTCGCGTCGGCCATGTTGCGCGACGCACTTTGAAGGCGCCATCGGCCGATTGACTTTTGCCCCCCACCCTTCCTATAAGCGCCCACACGAGTGGGCAGCGTTCCGCGCGACGGGTTGTTGCGCGCTTTCCTCCTGCTCCGTACCCAGATTTCGGAACACATGAAGGGTCCGCGCATCCGAGCGCGGGATTGATACGATGAAACGTACCTATCAGCCGTCCCGGCTCGTCCGTAAACGCCGTCATGGCTTCCGCTCGCGCATGGCGACCAACGGTGGCCAGAAGGTCATCGCGGCGCGTCGCGCCAAGGGCCGCAAGCGGCTCTCGGCCTAGTCACGTCGCGGCCGCCGGACGATCTCCGATGGCCGTCGGCAAGATGAGAAATCGCGCGGAATTTCTGGCCGCGCGCAAGGGCCGTCGCTTGAACGGCCCGTTTTTCTTTGTCGAAGCCCTTGATCGGGGCGATGGCGAGGCTCCCCGCGTCGGTCTGACCGTGACCAAGAAGGTCGGCAACGCCGTCGTGCGCAATCGAATCCGCCGCCGGCTGCGCGAGGCGATCCGCCTTGACGCCGAGGCTGACATGGCGCCCGGCATCGATTATGTGATCGTCGCGCGGCGCGAGGTGCTGGCCATGCCCTTCGCCACCCTGAAGGACGAATTGTCCCGACGGTTTGCGCGTGCGAAGCGGCCGGATCGCGATCCGACCATAGTGAAGCGGCGTCCGCCAGGGCGTCCATCGGGGTCTGATTGATGGAAAACAACCGCAACTTTCTGATCGCCATGGCGCTGTCCATCGCGGTTCTCGTCGGCTGGCAGTTTCTGGTGGTCAGCCCGCGTATGGACGCGCAGAGGCAAGCGACAGAAACGGTTCAGAACGACGGTTCGTTGCAGACCCCGCAGACGCCGGCGGGTACCCCCCAGGAGAATGTCGTCGCGCCGGCGGGGCGCGAGAGCGTCGTGCCGAGTGAGGGTTCCGTTGCGGCGGTTCCGGCGACCCGCGAAGAAGCCGTCGCCTCCGGTGCGCGCATCCCGATCGACACGCCGGCGCTGTCGGGCTCGATCAACCTGACCGGCGCCCGCCTCGACGACCTGCGGCTCAAGAATTACCATGAGACCGTCAAGGATACCTCGCCGACGATCGTGCTGCTGTCGCCCGAGAACCTGCCGACCGGCTATTTCGCCGAATTTGGCTATATCGGGCAGAATGCCGGCGATCTGCCCGGTCCAACGACGAATTGGCAGGCCGAGGGCAACCAGACCCTGACGCCGGAAACGCCGGTGACGCTGACCACGACGAACGGCGCGGGCGTGACCTTCTCGCGGCAGATTTCCGTCGATGAAAATTTCATGTTCACCGTCGAAGACACGGTGCGCAACGACGGCGCGCAGCCAGTTACCCTGTCGTCCTACGGGCGTGTCACCCGCTACTCCAAGCCGGAGGTGGCCTCCGTCTACGTCCTGTTCGAGGGGCTGCTCGGGGTGTTTGGCGAGGACGGGCTCTCCGAAGTCAAATATTCCGCGATCGAGGACGACCTGCGCTACGTGCCGCCGAAGGTCGCCAGCGGCTGGCTCGGCATTACCGATAAATACTGGGCGACGACGCTGATCCCGCAGGCCGGGCAGCCCTTCCAGTCGCGCTTCCTCTATCTGACCGGCAACCGGCCGCGCTACCAGACCGAATATGTTGCCGATCCGATGACACTGGCTCCGGGCGCTACCGCTACCGCGACCAACCGCACCTTCGCCGGCGCGAAGGTCGTCGACGTCATCGACAGCTACGAGGACACGCTCGACATCCGCCAGTTCGGCCAGTTGATCGACTGGGGCTGGTTCTATTTCATCACCCGTCCGATGTTCCACGCGCTGGACTGGTTCTATCGCTTCATCGGCAATTTCGGCCTGGCCATCCTGGCGGTTACCGTCGTCCTCAAGCTGATCTTCTTCCCGCTCGCCAACAAGTCGTACAAATCCATGGCGCGCATGAAGAACATGCAACCCAAGATCACCGAGCTGCGCGAACGCTTCAAGGACGACAAGCAGAAGCAGCAGCAGGAGATGATGCGGATCTACAAGGAGGAGAAGATCAATCCGGCGGCCGGCTGCTGGCCGATCCTGATCCAGATTCCGGTCTTTTTCGCCCTCTACAAGGTCCTCTATGTGACCATCGAAATGCGGCATGCGCCGTTTTTCGGCTGGATCCAGGATCTCGCCGCGCCCGATCCAACCAGCATCTTCAATCTCTTCGGCCTGGTTCCGGTCGATCTGCCGAGCTTCTTGTTGGTCGGCGTCTGGCCGATCCTGATGGGCATCACGATGTTCATCCAGATGCGGCTCAACCCGACGCCGCCGGACCCCACCCAGCAGATGATCTTCACCTGGATGCCAGTGATCTTCACCTTCATGCTGGCCTCGTTCCCGGCCGGCCTCGTCATCTACTGGACATGGAACAACTTCCTGTCGATCATCCAGCAGAGCGTGATCATGAAGCGCAACGGTACCAAGATCGAGCTGTGGGACAATCTGCGCGGCCTGTTCCGGCGACGGGAAAAACCGTCCCAGAGCTGAGCCGACACCGACGGATAGAGGCGAAGGGCCGACGATGCATGGACCCGATCCGGACGATCCTCACCCGGTGGAGGGGCATCCACGGGTTGGTTTCCTGAAACCGATCGTCGACCATCCGCAGATCGAAATCGGCGCATACACCTATTACGACGATCCGGCGGGACCGGAACACTTCGTCGAGCGCTGCGTCGGCCATCTCTATCCTTTCCTGGGGGACCGCCTTGTCATCGGGCGTTTCTGCGCCATCGCGGCCGGTGTGTCCTTCGTCATGAACGGCGCGAACCACGCGATGACCGGTATCTCGACCTATCCCTTCAATATCTTCGGCCATGGCTGGGAAGAGGGGTTCGATTTTCGACCATCCTCGCCGGCATGAAGGGCGACACGATCATCGGCAACGATGTCTGGATCGGCGAGGGCGCGACGATCATGCCGGGTGTGACGATCGGCGATGGTGCGATCGTTGCCGCACGGTCGGTCGTGACCGGGGACGTGCCGGCCTATGGCATCGTCGGTGGCAACCCGGCTCGGGTCATCCGGTTGCGGTTTTGCGAGCCGTCTATCGCGCGGCTGCTGCGGCTTGCCTGGTGGGATTGGCCGATCGACAAGATCACCTGCAATCTCGGTGCGATCCGGGGTGGCGATATCGATGAGCTTGAGAAGGCGCAATGACCATGGCTGACGAAACCGACAAGGCCGAGACACTTCCGGAAGCGGCGGACCCGCGCTTCTTCGCGCGGCCCTGGATCTTCGTGCGCGGCGCCCCGGCGATGAAGTTCTTGCCGCCGGAAGGCCCGCCCGAGATCGCCTTTGCCGGCCGCTCGAATGTCGGCAAATCCTCGCTGATCAACGCGCTGCTCGGCCGCAAGGGGCTGGCCAGAACCTCGAACACGCCCGGACGCACGCAGGAGTTGAATTTCTTCGTGCCGGACGGCTATGGCGGGGAGACGACGGAGCTGCCGCCGATCGCCCTGGTCGACATGCCCGGCTATGGCTACGCCAAGGCGCCGAAGGATCAGGTCGACGCCTGGACGCGGCTGGTGTTTTCCTATCTGCGCGGACGGGTGAGCCTCAAGCGTGTCTTCCTGCTCATCGACGCGCGGCATGGGATCAAGCCCAACGACGCCGAGGTAATGGGCCTGCTCGACAAGGCGGCGGTCTCCTACCAGATCGTCCTAACCAAGATCGACAAAATCAAGGCGCCAGCCGTTCCCAAGCTGGTCGAAGCGACTGCGGCCGCGATCGCCAAACGCCCGGCTGCGTTTCCGCGAATCCTGTCGACATCGTCGGAAAAGGGCGTCGGGCTGGACGATCTCAAGGCCGAGATCCAGTCACTGGCGGACTGAGCGCGAAAGCCCTCAGAACCTATGGATTGGTAGCGGGCGTGAAAGTGTTTTGCAGAGGGTCGGCTCATTCGTATTGAGGGTTCTGTCTGAATGTACATGCGGAAATTGCTTGGTACACTATCGCTGGCGGGTGCTATATCCGGGCTCTGGGATGAGATTGTCGGTTTTATATTCGATCAAATCCTGGACGGCACCGTCGTTTTTACGGATATGCCTGAGGTTTTTAAAAATCTCATTTCTATCGCTCTTCTTTTATTAGGTGTAATATTATTATTCTGGCCGCGTATCGTAGCTTGGAAAAATGGTGTTGTTCACGAAGATGCCTTCACAAAAACTGGACAGCAGGTTTTTGTGGGGAGGACAATTGATATTTCTAAATTAGTGGGTCAAGAAATATCTGACTCGATATTCGTCGATTGTGACATTATCGGAGACGGATTTGTACATCTTCTCGACGATAACTTATTTCTAAACGGATACGAAGTTAATATGATAAGCCGTGAGAAGCTATTTTTTGAAGCCGATAATGATGATAACATAGTTGGCGCGATCGCTTTAACCGTTGTTTATTTATTAAATCCAAGATTCGAGTAAAGAAAATCGCCTTGAGCAATTTATGCGCTGAAAATTTGTTCGGGCAGTCGGGCCGGCCAATTCCCTTGCAACCTCTCCACGAGAGCGTGGAAAAACGCTGAATTCTCGCCTCACCTGCTCGCGTCTGATCGCGGGCTGCTCAATAGCGGTATCAGCCGTTCTTTTCCAGCAACCGCCTGCGGATATGCGCCTCGATCCGGTCGCAGACGGCGCGATAGGCATCGAGAATCTGTTCGCGGCTGCCGTCAGCCACGGACGGGTCCGGCATTGGCCAGAATTCGACGTCGACCGAGGCGGTGCCCGTGGCGTCGAGGGCGGCGTGGTGCGCCTCCGGCGCCATGGTGACGATCAGGTCGAAATAGCCGTCCTGCAGCTCCTCGAAGCGCTTCGGCCTATAGTCGCCGAGGCTGAGACCTCGTTCGGCCAGCACGATGTCGACGAAGGGGTCGCGCTGCCCGCTGCGGACGCCGGCCGAGGCGATGTAGACCGATGCGGGAAGGATCGAGCGGGCGATCGCCTCGGCGATCGGCGAGCGGATCGCGTTCATGCCGCAGACGAACAAGAGTGACGAGACCGCGACCTTGCCAGAAGGGTCGACCGCTGTCATTGGCCGCCCCCCGCTGTTGCAACAACATGGAATCCGACGTGTCGGGCCACGCAGGATACGCCAGATATTGTGCCGATTGCCGGTTTCGTCCGCGGCGCCATCGTGGGCTCAGTTCCGCCAGTGCAGAACGCAGATCAGCGTGAACAGCCGGCGCGCCGTATCGAGGTCGACGACGATTTTGCCTTTCAGGCGATCCATCAGGGTCTGCGATCCGTCATTGTGGATGCCCCGCCGGCCCATGTCGATCGCCTCGATCTGCTGCGGCGTCGCGCTGCGGATCGCCTCGTAATAGCTGTCGCAGATCAGGAAATAATCCTTGATCACACGGCGGAAAGGCGTGAGCGACAAGATATGCGCGACGATCGGCTCACCGACCTCGTCCCGTACGTCGAAAACCAGGCGCTTGTCGGCGAGCGAGAGCTTGAGCTTGAAGCGGCCGTCCTCGGGAGCGCCGGCCGGATTGAAGACGTTTTCCTCGATGAGGTCGAAGATCGCCACCGCGCGCTCGTGCTCGACGTCCGGCGTTGCCCGGCCGATGGTCTCGTCGAGCTCGATGTCGATGAGCCTGCCGCTCTTCTGGTCGCCGCCGCCGGTCATCGCACGATCAAAGGTTCAGCCGGATCGCCACGGACCGGCCGTGAGCGTCAAGGCCTTCGACGCGGGCCAGTTCGATCGCGGCGGGGCCAAGCGCCCGCAACTGCTCCGGCCCGAGCTTGAGGATCGAGGTGCGCTTGACGAAGTCGAGAACCGACAATCCCGACGAGAAACGGGCTGAGCGGGCGGTCGGCAAGACGTGGTTTGAGCCGCCGACATAGTCGCCGATGACCTCCGGCGTATGGCGGCCGAGAAACACAGCGCCGGCGTTGCGCACCTTGGCGAACAGCGCCTCGGGCTCCTCGACTGCGAGTTCCAGATGCTCGGGCGCGATCCGGTCCGACAGGGCAGGGGCCTCGTCGAGGGATGCCACGCGGATGATGGCGCCATGGTCGCGCCAACTGGCGGCAGCGGTCTCGCCGCGCGACAGAAGCCGCAGCTGCCGCTCGACGGCCGCTTCGACCGCATCGGCGAAATCGCCGTCGTCGGTGATCAGGATCGACTGCGCCGCTGCGTCGTGCTCGGCCTGGCTCAAAAGATCTGCGGCGATCCAGTCCGGATCGTTGGCGCCGTCGGCGATCACCAGAATCTCGGACGGACCGGCGATCATGTCGATGCCGACCGTTCCGAACACCTGGCGCTTGGCGGCGGCGACGTAAGCGTTGCCGGGGCCGACGATCTTGGCGACCGGCGGGATCGTCTGGGTGCCATAGGCGAAGGCCGCGACCGCTTGGGCGCCGCCGAGCCGGTAAATCTCGTCGATGCCGCAGATCTTCGCGGCCGCGAGCACCAGCGGATTCAGCGCGCCCCGCATCGCCGGCACGGTCATGGCGATGCGCTCGACGCCGGCGACCTTGGCGGGAACCGCGTTCATCAACACCGAGGAGGGGTAGCTCGCCTGGCCGCCCGGAACGTAGAGGCCGACTGATTCGACGGCGGTCCAGCGGCTGCCGAGCTCGACGCCGATCGCGTCGACATAACGGTCGTCCTTGGGACGCTGGCGTTCGTGGTGGCTGGTAATGCGCTCATGTGCGGTCCGCAGCGCCGCGAGCGTCTCCGGGGCGGTTGCCGCGAAGGCGGCGTCGATCTCGTCCGATTCGACCCGCAATGTCTCTGCCGTCAGATCGAGGCCGTCGAAACGCCGGGTCAGATCGATCAGCGCGGCGTTGCCCTCGGCGCGCACACGGGCGACGATGGCGCGCACCGCGTCATCGACGTCGGCGGCGGATTCGCGTTTGGCGCCGAGCAGCGCCCGGAATTTCGCCTCGAAATCGGCGTCCGTGCTGGTAAGCCTCGACGGCACTGTGGCAACTCCCCTCTTGATCTGCGGCGGCGTGGCGACCGGCGCCGTGCCGAACTGCCTTCGTCAGGCCGACGGATCGGAACGGTCGTGCTCCGGCCGGGCCGACGTGCTCCAGGCACCTCCGACGTCGCTGAGCTGCGCCTCGATCACCTCGACGTCCAGCCTTATCGCGGAGCCGCCGGCGAAGACAAGTTCGACGACCCCGGACGGGGCATCGGCGGGGGTGAAGCGGATGGCCAGCAGTACGAGCACCTGATCGCCCTCGGTCGCGTCCAGGCCCATCCGCTTGACGCTCCGCACCCGGTCGAAATGCAGGACGGCCCGTCGCCGCTCATATTCGGCCTTGCGGAACAGGCGAAAGCGGGAAATTCCCTCGGCGGTTTCCCAGACGAAGCGGTTCATTTCGACGACGAACTGCTGCTCACCGGCTCGGTAGCGACAGTCCCGCAATGTGACGACGGCATCCTGGCAATAGGCCGACAGGATGGCGAGATCGTCGGTATCGACGGCAAGGAGGCGCAGGCGGTCCATCGTGATGAGCGTTGCTTTCTATCTAAACGGGCGGACTGAACGGGTTACTGCACCGCAAACTAGGCCGGCGGCTCGGAATTGGAATGGTCATCCCGTCGCCCGGTTCACGACGACGTTTCGCGCGATTATTCAAGCCGGAAGCGGCTGCAAAGCCAAAGGCCGACGATGGCGAGCCAGGTCATGAGCCAGATCGGATTGCCGCGACTGAAGAAATAGCTCTCGAAGAAGGAATTCAACAGGGCAAATGCGAGGATCATCAGGAGGAAATCCGCCAGGCGGCGGTTTTCCACGGCGGGCTGGGTCGTCAGATAATCCTTGAACGGCAGCAACACCAGCATCCATGCCGCGACCGCGAGTGTCGGCCATCCGCCCCAGATGGCGATGTCCAGATAGCCGTTATGGGCGTTGACGATAAGGCGCGGGTCCCAGGACAGCTCGAACGGGGCCTCGGCCTTGTAGACGACGCCCGTGTTCCAGAAAGTCTCGAAGCCGAAGCCCGTCCATTGGTGATGGCCCATCAAGTCGAGGGTGAAGCGCCACAGATCGAGGCGGCCGGTAAAGGTCGTGCCGGGCAGAACCGCCTGCAGCACGATGTCGAGCGCGGGCGAAATTGCCGCTCCCAGCGTCAACAGCGCGGTTACGAGAATGGCAAGGAAAAGGACCGTGATCGGCAGGAGACGACCGCCGAAGATCCGGCCGCCGGTAACGAAGAGTGCGACGAGCGGAACCAGGGCCAGGGTGGTCTTGGAGCCGGTCTTGTAGATGAAGATCGCCGACAGAACCGAGATGACGAGGCCGGCCCACCGCTCGCCGCAGCGCATGAGGTAGAGGCCGGCGAAAAACAGCATCGCCATGATCGGACCGGCGACGTTCTTGTGGCTGTAGATGCCCCGCCACAAACCGGCATGCTGCGGCTCGAGGCCGTCTGATCCGTGGATCGCCAATCCGGGATAGGCGACAAGCCCGAGATAGGAGAGCCCGAGAACGACGAGCGCGGCAATGGCGAGCGCCAGGCGAAAGTCGCGGATCGAGGGGGGCAGGCTGAGCGCGCCGGTCATGGCGAGCATTGCGGTCAGGGTGAACAGGATCGCGCGGATCGCGGCGCCCGGCGACTCCGATTGCAGGACCGAAAAGGCCAGCAAGGCGATCGTCAACAGCCAGACCGGGCGCAGCAGCGAGAGCGCGACCGCGCGGTCGGTGAACAGGAGATGGCCGACGATCGCGACGAGCGCGAGTGCACTGTAGCCGAGTTGATTGACGATATTGCCCTGAACGTCGGTCTCGTATTCCAGCACGAAGGGCGTGAAGGAGACGAGAAGAAACGTCAGGATCGTCGCCGCGAAGACGAGCCGAAGCACCCTGATCGGGTCGTGGACGCCGACGGCGTCAGTTCTGTTCGGGACGACGATATTGTTCATTGACGAGGCCGAATTCGGCGAGCAGGCGGCCGACGGCGACCTGCATGTGATAAAGCCCGATGACGGGCGACTTGGTGTCGAAGGCCAGCCGTGCCGAGCGGAACGGCGAGGCGGCCAGCAAGGCGGCGCTCTTGGCGAGGCGGCGGAACCGGTCGGTCGTCCCGCCGCGACGGCGGCGCTCGATGATCGAAGAGATCGCGCCATTGCGTAGTCCCCGCGCGTTCAGCCACGAGAATTCGGTGCGCCGGGCTGGCGTCGTCTCATGGACGAGAGCCTCCGTGCACCAGCCGAAGGTGAAACCTTTTTCGCGGCAGCGCGAATAGAAGTCGCTGTCGCCGCCGCCGATGAAGTTGAAGGCAGTATCGAGATAGGGGGCGTCGATCGCCTCCAGGACACGGCGCCGGATCAGGACGTTGCCGGAGGAATAGAGGATCGGCACGGGTCCGGTTCGAGCGTAATGGGGCGTGAACACGGGATGGCGAGCATAGCGCGCCTGTCCATTGCCTTCGAAAATCGGGATCTGCGGGGCGCCGACGATGTCGACGGCAAGGGTCTCGGCCGTCTCCACCAGCCGCGCGATCCAGCTTTTACTGGCAATCTCGTCGTCGTCGATGACCAGAAGATACTGCATCGCCGGGAAGCGCTCGATCGCCGTTTGCCATCCAGCATTGTAGGCCGCGCAATTGCCGCGCTCATGGGCGATCAGGATCAATCCCGGAAGCCGGCCGGTTTCAAACAAGTCTGCGGCGGCGGCCAGTCCCTCGCGGCCTTCGGCATCGTTCTCCATGACGATGACCGCAAACCGCCTTTCGGTCTGCTGGGCGGCGAGCGATTCGAGCGTTTTCAGGAGATGCTCCGGCCGGCGGAAAGTCGGCAGGGTGACGACGACCTCGTACCGCCCGAAATCGAGGTCCGGCGAGATACACTCGATGGTAATGGCGTCGGTCATAGGGCGTCGTTCGATCGGATCGCGTAACGGAAGGCGGGTTGGAGCAGATACCAGAACAAAATCAGAAGAAGATGAACGAAGTCTCGACGCAGCCCTCAAAAATCGCGAAATTCGGTCGCGAGCCCAGCAGAACAAACGAGAAGCTGGCCCCGCAGCGCGCTTTCCGATCCATCCCCATGGCACGCTTGGCCTGCTCCACGACGCCGCGCGGCGATCAAGCCGCCGAAACGTGCCGGCGGCATTAGGGCAATTTCAACGTGCGGCTGCGACAATCGGATTCCTGCAATGCGCGGAGTGGTCCGGTCGGAATGCATCTTTTGTTCGTTTCGTCGCTCCTGCCCGACGACGCCCCATCGACCGGCTTCGAGATCGCGAACCGCGCCATCGTCGCGGCGTACCGCCATCATGGCGTGCGGCTGACTTTCGTCGGCTTCCGCCGGCCGGGGTCGCGGCCCGCCAGAGCGGACGAAATATGCCTCGGCGAACTGGCGATCGAGAATTCCGGGGCGTCGACGCTCCGCAAGGCGGCCTGGGTCGGCGCGGCGTTCGCTCGCAAGCTGCCGGTCGGAGCCGCGAAAGTGGCCGGGCTTAGCCGCGCCGAACTTCTTGGGCGTCTGGCCGAAGCGGGGCCGGTGGACGGATATGTTCTCAGTTCCGTGCAGATGCCGGCTGCCTATCCCTTCCTGGCGCGCCAAAAACCGTCGATCTTCATCGCCCACAACGTCGAACATCGCTCCGCCCGCGAAAACGCCCGCAACACTGGCGGTTTCCACACCCGGCTGCTCTTTGGCCGCGAGGCGGCGCTGCTCGAGCGCGCCGAGGCAACGATCTGCCGGGACGCGGCGGTCGTCCATACGCTGAGCGAAGACGACCGGGACGGGCTCGGCCTTGCCGGATCCGACAAATGCGTGCCGCTGGCGCTGACCGTCGGCCGCCCGAACGTCGCCGACAAGGGCGAACGGGCCCATGATGTCGGACTGATCGGCACCTGGAGCTGGGCGCCGAACCGGGTCGGCCTCGACTGGTTCGTCGACGAAGTCGTGCCGCTGCTTCCTTCCGATATGTCCATCGCAGTGGCCGGGCGCTTCGACGGCCCGCCACCCGCCGCCGCCGCCAATGTCACTTTTCTCGGCCGCGTCGAGGACGCCCAGCGGTTCGTCGGCGCCTCGCGCGTGCTCGCCCTGGCGACCAAGGGCGGCACCGGCGTTCAGTTGAAGACGATCGAAACCTTCGAGGAGGGGATGCCAGCGGTCGCAACGCCGCAAGCCCTGCGCGGCGTCGACAGTGTTCCCGCCAATGTGCGGGTCGCGGATGCGCCGCGGGACTTCGCCGACCGGATCATCGAACTCGTCGCCGCCGAAAGGGCCGGCCAATCGCTTCGCCTCGACGGCGCCGCCTTCGCGCGCGCCCAGGGGGCCGCGCTCGACGCCGGCATCGCCGCGGGTCTGGATCGGTTCGCCACGGCCATCAACACGCCTCAGGCGCTGGTTGCACCGGTTGGCCCCGATGCAATCGTCCCGCCTCGGCTCGCCAACGGGCTCGCCAGACGATGATGAAAGCGAGCGCCCTTTGGCCGGCGGGTTCCTCGCGAGGCGAAGCCGGCGCGAGCCGTGACATCGCCGGCATCGCGGTCACCGACCACTCGGGCGCGGCGGTCATCGCGGCGCTCGCCGACGCGCTCTCGTCCGGCCGGACCACGCGGATCGCCTTCCTCAACGCCCATTGCGTCAACATCGCCCGGCGGGACGCAGCCTACAAACGCGCTCTGGAGCGCTTTCTGGTGATCCCCGACGGGATCGGCGTCGATATCGCGGCGCGGATGCTCTACGGCAAACCGTTCACCGAGAACCTCAACGGCACCGATTTCCTGCCCCGCCTTCTCGCCTCGCTCGACGGCCGCCTGCGCGTCGCCCTGATTGGGGGCGCGCCGGGCGTCGCCGAGCGCGCGGCGACCCGGCTCGCGGTCGAGATCCCGGCGCATGATTATCTCGTGGTGTCGGACGGGTTCTTCGACCGCAAAGCTTGCGCTGGCGTCCTGGACCACCTCGCCTTGGCCAAGGCCGACATCGTTCTCGTCGCCATGGGCGTTCCCGCCCAGGAACTCTTCATCGCCGATCATCTGGGCGAGCGCTACGGCCGGCTCTTCGTCGGCGTCGGCGCGCTGTTCGACTTTCTCGCCGGCAATGTGGCCCGTGCGCCGCTCGCTATTCGGCGCCTGCGCATGGAATGGGCTTGGCGTCTGGCGCTGGAGCCCGGCAGGATGTGGCGCCGTTATATTCTCGGCAACCCGCTCTTCCTCTTTGGCATTCTGCGCGATCGGTTGCGGCGGGAGCGGGACGATGTCTGATGCCGCGCCACGGCAGGGCGCCGGGAAAGGGCGGCCCATGCGATCGGCGATCGTCACGTCGAGTTATCGCGGCGATTTCGAGCGATGCCGGTTGCTCTGCGAAAGCATCGATCGGCGCGTTGCCGGCTTTACGCGCCACCTGATCCTGGTCGAGGCCGGCGACATCGCGCTGTTCCGGCAACTCGCCGGGCCGAAGCGGGAGATCGTCGACGAGCGCGAGCTGCTGCCGCGTTGGTTGCGCCCGTTCCCGGACCCCTCGTCCTTCGGTCGCCGTCGGATTTGGCTCTCGGCCTACGGCCCACCTCTGCGCGGCTGGCATGTCCAGCAATTGCGGCGGCTGGCGATCGCGGCGGCGATCGAAGAAGAGGTGATGCTCTCCGTTGATTCCGACGTGGTCTTTCTGCGGGAGTTTGACGTTGGCAGCCTGTCGAGCGACGGCAAGGTTCGTTTCTTCCGTCGTAAGGGCGCGGTCGCGACCATCGATTCCGCCGCGCGCGACGAACACCGCGAATGGTCGCGACGGGCCGGCGAGTTGCTCGGCATTTCCACGCCACCTTGGACCGATACGGCCTACATCACCACGCTTTTGGCTTGGCGCACCGACACGGTTCGGGACTTGCGACGCCGCGTCGAAGCCCGGATGGGCAAGCCTTGGCTCGCGGCCATCGCGGCCTCGCGCAGCCTGTCGGAATGCACGATCTACGGGCGCTTCGTCGACGAGTGCGAAGATCGGCCCGATCGCCACGCGCCGAGCGACCTGGAGCTGTGCCAGGTCTACTGGAACGGCGCGGCCCTCGGCTCACGCGAACTGACGGATTTCGCCGCCGGGTTGGAGCCGCATCAGGTCGCGGCGGGCATCCAGTCCTTCACCGGCACCGATCCCGCCCTCATTCGCCGGGCTGCTGGGCTGGCGTGAGACGCCGCGCCGAGCGCGCGGCGGGTGGGGCGGTCCAGTCGAACGCCGCGTAGGTCGCGGCGGCGGACACGATCCAGAGCACCAGGAACAATCCGTTCAGGCCGAAAATCCAGATCTCGGTCTGCGGCGCCGCGCGTAGCAGAACGATGAGAAGCGCCGCCTTGATGAGGCCGACGACCGCCAGGATCATCGCCCGTATCCCGGTCCTGCCACGGGCGTAGAGAAGCTCGCTCTCATATTCGACCAGATTGCGGAAGGCCGGCACGAACAGAGCGAGCAGCACCAAAGGAGCGGCCTCGGCGACATTCTTGCCGAGCGCCGTTGGAAAGACGTGCAAGACACCGCCGAGAAAGCCGAGGCCGGCGACGGAGACGGCCGCGACGGCGGCCTCGATGCCCCAACGGATTCGCCATTGTGTCAGCCACTCGGGCGTGCGCATCAGTTTCTGAACGATCATCGTGTTGAAGGAACGGATCGGCAGGGCGGTGAGATCGATGAGCCGCATCAAGATCGCGTAGATGCCGGCCATCTGCGGCCCGCCGAGCGACAGGACCAGCAGCTTGTCGAGTTCGGACTGAAGATAGAAGATGATTTCGGCGCTGGCGACCGACACGCTGTCCCGCCACCTGGCGAGATAGAGGGCCGGACGCAGGCGCAGGCGCTGCCGGGGATAATAGGCGATGACGGCGAAGCCCGCGGCGACGGCGTTCGCGCCGGCATAGGCGAGCGCCCATTGCACCAGCGAGCCGTCGCCGATCATCACGAAACCGACGGCGGCCACCGCCCGGATCGCCGAGCCGGCGATGACGATGATCGCCCCGCGCATAAAGCGTCCGAGACCGTTGTTGACGATGACCACGACCTCGAGGGCGCGCCAGAACACGACCTCCGCCAGGACCACGGCGGCGAAGGCGCCGATGCTCATCTCGCCCTTGAAGAATGTGACATAGAAGCCGGCCGCCGCGATCGCGACCAACGGCAGCGACAGGATAAAGGCGACAATCAGTCCGGCGGTGTAGGTTCCCACCAATCGCCGACGGACCGTCGCAACGCGGTAAAGCGGCGAAACGAAGCCGAAGCCGGCGATGCGCGACAGAACGATTCCGGTTGCTGAAGCCGTGGCGAACAGGCCGAAATCGCCAACCGACAGCCCGTTGGCGATGGAGACGAAATAGGCGAGCGACAAGACGAGGCGCCCGGCCGATCCGCCGAGCAACGAGGCGTAGTCCCGCACGAGGTTTAGGTTGCCCTTAAGCCTTTCGATCCAGACTGCGAAACGTTGCATGATCGACAACCTTGGAGCCGAGGGGCAGATGACGATACTTCACCGCCGTCGAGCCGCAAAATCCGCTTTCGCCGTCCCGCAGCGGGACGCGGCGGATGGGTGTTTGTCCAACCTTTCCAATAGCGCGGGAACCTTAACGCGCCGTTCTCTGCTGGTCGCCGGCGCCGGACTGGCGCTGGCGCCGGGGACAGTCGCGCCCGCCCGGGCCGAGCGGCATGGGGCGCCCCGTTCCGGCCCGGTGCCCCTCGGTTGTGCAGTCCAGGCCGAGTATTTCGATGCCGATCCGGCCTACAGAGACGCCGCGGTCGAGTATTTCGACCTGATCATGCCGATGAACGAACTGAAATTCGATCAAATCCGGCCGACCCGCGACAGCTGGAATTTCGAGCCCGCGGATCGGCTGGTGGAGTTTGCCCTTTCCCACGGTCGCTCGACCCGCGGGACCTGCCATGTCTGGTGGAATTCGACGCCTGAATGGGTTGAGCAAATCGAGACGGCAAAGGAAGCGGAAGCGGCGCTCATCGAGCACATCGAACGGGTCGGCGATCGCTACAAGGGCAAGTTGACCGGCTGGGACGTCGTCAACGAGGTGATCTCGCACAATCCGATCAGCGAGGGTCCGCTGCGCCGGACCGCCTGGCTTAAAAAGCTCGGGCCGCAGCATATCCCCATCGCCTTCGAGGCGACGGCGCGGGCGGATCCCGGCGCGCGGCTGGTCATCAACGACTACGATCTCGAATTCGCCGGGCCGCGCTACGATGCCCGCCGTGAGGTGATGCTGACGATCGTGCGCCAGCTCCAGGACCGCAACGTGGCGGTTACCGGTGTCGGCATCCAGGGGCATCTTTACGCCGACCGGACGATCGACAAGGACGCGCTGGAAGAGTTCCATCGCACGCTCGACGGCTTGGGGGTCGGCCTCTTGGTGACCGAACTGGATGTGATCGACTGGGAGAGCGTGCCCGGTGCCGAGCCCCAGGATGCGACGGCGCAACGCCTGGTGACCGATCTCCTCGATGGAGTCTTTGCCTTCAAGGCGCCGGAATCAGTGATCGTCTGGGGTGTCAGCGACCGCTATAGCTGGGTTTCGGATGTGCTTCCTCGCCCGGACGGGCATCCAAGCCGCCCGTTGCCACTCGACCGGGATATGGCTCCGAAGCGCTGGATGACGCTCTTGCGGCAGCGTTTGAGATCGAGCTGACTTTGCGTAAGGGGCCGTTATCGTCCCCGCGTTAACTGTTTCTTGAGCATGAAACCGCATTTTCGACGGATCAGGGCCCGCGACAGACGTCCGGCTCCGGCAATTCGGTGACGCCCATGTTCTCGACATCTTCAGCGACAAATCCGACGGCAAGCACCCGGTCGCGCTCGCATGTCACGGTCGTCGAGCGTTCCGGACAGGCTTCGCTGATCGACCCCATCTACATCTTCCGCCATGTCTGGTCGTCCAAGCCGCTAATCGTCCTCACAACGTTTCTCGGCATCGCGCTCGCCATTCTACTGGCTCTATCGACACCGAAACTCTACACCGCCGACACCCAGATCCTGGTCGACCCGCGCGACATCAAGGTGGTGCAGAACGAAGTCACCCCGAACGGGCTGCCCAACGAGGCAACCTTGGCGCTGATCGAAAGCCAGATCGCGGTCGTCTACTCGAACAACGTCCTGAACCGGGTGATCGACGAGGCCGGCCTCGAAAGCGACCCCGAATTCAACGGGACGGCAGAAACGTTTTTCGGCTCGATCTTTCCGAACCTGGCGTCCTTCCTCCGTGAGGACGACGCTCAGAGCGGGCGGCAACGGCTCGTGACCGTGAAGAACCTTCGCAAGGCGATGACCGTCACCCGCGACGCCAAGAGCTTCATCATCAATCTTTCGGTCGAGACGAGGGACCCGGAAAAATCCGCCGAGCTCTCCCGTCTGATCGGCGTCACATTCATCGACCAGCTCGGGCGCGTGCAGTCGCAGACGGCGCGGCGCGCCAGCGACGCGCTCTCCGCGCGTCTGGCCGAACTGCGCCAAACCGTCGCTGAAGCGGAGCGGGCCGTCGAGGAATACAAGACTCGGAACAGGCTCGTCGGCGTCGGCGGACGGCTCGTCGACGACGATTACATCCTGCGCACCAACGACCAGCTTGCTCGTACGCGCGGCGAACTGGCGGCGTTGCGGGTGCGCGCCGAGCAGATGAAAAACGTCGGGATCGACGATGTCGTCAAAGGCTCCTTTCCCGAGGAGTTGACGTCGGAGGCGCTGACCCGGCTGCGCAATACCTATTCCGAACTCGCCCAGCAGGCCGCCGTCCTCAGCACCACGCTCGGGCCTCGTCATCCGCAACGCATGGCCAGCCAGGAGGCGTTGGCCTCGGCGAGGAACGCCATCCGTGCCGAGCTCAACCGTATCGTCGCGGCGGCGCAGACGGATCTGGCCCGCGCAGAGCGCACCGACCGCGATCTGAGCACGCAGATCACCGCATTGAAAACCAAGCAGCTGGAGACCAGCGAATCCTTCGTCAAGCTGCGCGAACTGGAGCGCGAGGTCGAGGCATCGCGCGCGGTTTACGAAGCGTTCCTGCTTCGGGCGCGCGAAACCGGCGAGCAGGAAACCCTGAATACCGCCAATGTCCATGTCATCTCCGAGGCGACACCGCCGCTGGAGCCGTCGAGCTTGTCCCGGCGGACGATGGTCCTTCTTGGCGCGATCCTCGGCTTTCTCGTCGGAATCGGTATCGCCGTCCTCCGCGGCGCGGTGCGGTTCTTCCAGGAAGTGCGGCCGCTCGATCGTGTCGCCTGGGACGGCGCTGGCGTCCCTCTCGGTTTCGAGGCAGCCGGCTATCGCGGGCGCTCGCCCTATTCCCCCGGATATTATCCGTCTGCCGGCTTCTATTCCGCTGCTCCCGTCGGCATGGGCGAGGCGCGACAGGCTGACCGCGACGACGCCGCCGTTGTTGGCGGGGTGGGTCTCGCTGACGCAGCCGGGATCCGTCCGGCGGTCTACGCCGAGACGGGGGATCTCCGGCGTCCGGTTGACGAGGCCGGTGAACCGAACCGGGACCAGCACGAATCCGACCAGCCGGCCGAAATGGGCCCGCTCGAGGAGGAGCGCGTGGTCCGCGAAGAGGACATGGATCAGCAACCTGCGGGCGACGCTCCGGCTTCGCCCGACGCGGCGGCGGAGCCCGCCCCCGTCGACGGTCAACCGCAGACGCGCGAAGAATTGCGCGACGGCATCCGTGCGATCGCCGCCGAGCGTCCCGAAATCGGCGATCAGGATAATCTCGCCGCAACGGATGACGCGGAGGTCGAGCGTCTCCAGTTCGACATCGCCGCCGTCAAGCGGCACATCGCCGAAATCCGCGAACGGCGTCAGGTCCACTGAGACGACGACCCCGTCCGACCTCCCGAGGCCGCGGGCGCGAACGCTCGCGAATTGATCCTTCCCAAGTCCGATCGCGGCTTTCACGCGCCGAAACGCGGAACGTGTCCATGTGCCGTGTTGCGATCGCCGATGCCCTTGCGTTTCCTCTCAGTCGGGATAGCTTCGAAAGAAGGGCATCCGACCGTGGGAGTGGCCGGATGCAGGGCACCGACGATCGGCGCGCCCGATCGGGACATCAGGGAGGATTTTTCCATGACGCTTTCGCGGTTGGTTCTGGCGTTTGCCGCTTCGACCCTTTTCACCGGCGGCGCGTTCGCGGCCGAGCTGTCACTGGTCTCCGGCTCTGTCGGCAAGGACATCGAGGAATTGCGGGGGCAGCTCGACGATTTCGAGAAGGAATCCGGCCACACGGTCAAGATCGTCGAAATGCCGGCGTCGACCACCGACCAGTTCGGGCAGTATCGCCTGTGGCTGTCGGCCGGCAATGAGGACATCGACGTCTACCGGACCGACGTGATCTGGGCGCCGCAACTGGCCGGCAGTCTCGTCGACCTGACCGAGGCCGCCAAGGACATTGTCGGTCAGCATTTCCCCTCGATGATCGAATCCCAGACCGTCGACGGCAAGCTCGTCGCCCTGCCCATGTATACGGACGCACCAGCGCTCTACTACCGCACCGACCTGTTGGAGAAATATGGCAAGGAGCCGCCCAAGACCTGGTCGGAACTGGAGGCCACCGCCAAGGAGATCCAGGAAAAGGAGCGCGAGGCCGGCAACGGCCAGATGAACGGTTTCGTGTTCCAGGGCGCGCCCTATGAGGGGCTGACCTGCGACGGGCTGGAATGGGTGGCGAGCAACGGGGGCGGCCAGATCGTCGCGCCGGACGGCGAGATCACCATCAACAATCCGAAGGCCGCCGCCGCGCTCGAAAGGGCCAAGGGCTGGGTCGGCACGATCGCCCCCGATGGCGTCCTCGCCTACAAGGAAGAGGAGTCGCGCGGCGTCTGGCAGACCGGCAATGCCGTGTTCATGCGCAACTGGCCCTATGCCTACGCGCTGTCGAACGGCGACGACTCCGCGGTCGCCGGCAAGTTCGACGTGGTGCCGCTACCGGCCTCGGAAGGTGGTTCGTCGGCGGCCTGTCTCGGCGGCTGGAACCTGGCGGTCTCCAAATATTCGCAGAACCAGGAGGCGGCGATCGATCTCGTCAAGTTCCTGAGTTCGGAAAAGGCGCAGAAGCAGCGTGCCGTCAATCAGTCGCGGTTGCCGACGATCCCGACGCTCTACGACGATGCGGAGATCGCCGAGAAGCAGCCGATCGTCACAGAATGGAAGGAAGTCGTGACCAACGCGGTGCCGCGTCCCTCGGCGCCGACCAAGCGCCAGTACAACGAGGTCTCGAAGGAGTTCTGGACGGCCGTCAACGAGACGATATCCGGTCGAGGCTCGGCCGCGGACAATCTCGATCAGCTCGAAAAGCGCCTGCGCCGGCTGA
This sequence comes from Aurantimonas sp. A3-2-R12, assembly GCF_036016755.1. Lineage (NCBI taxonomy): Bacteria > Pseudomonadati > Pseudomonadota > Alphaproteobacteria > Hyphomicrobiales > Aurantimonadaceae > Aurantimonas > Aurantimonas sp. A3-2-R12. The sequence goes on from NZ_JAYXIH010000007.1 coordinate 134,488, forward strand.
AGCGCAGCGCCTGGGAGTGAGATTCCGCCCAAGCTGATTGGGCGGAGGAGGCTAGGGAGCGCCTTTTCCTGCGAACGCCATCCGGCGGGCATAGACCGCGAAGCGGCGGCCGGCGGACCAGATCGAAAGTCCATTGGGAGGGACGACGATGGCCAATGTCTCGCTGGGCGTGCCGCCGACAGGCAGGGCGATCGCGGCCGAGGAGCAGGGAGCAGTGGGCCGCTCCGATCTCTCCCGCCAGCGGCTGAAGTCGGCCTGGCTGTTTCTCACCCCGATGCTCGTCGTGCTGGCCCTCGTCGCCGGCTGGCCGCTGCTTCAAACGATCTGGTTCTCCTTTACCGATGCCAGCCTCGACAACATCGCGGGGGCCGAGTTCGTCGGATTCCGGAACTATTGGGAATATGTCGATTACGGCAATGGGGAGGGCGAATATTTCGGCCTCCTGTTTGATCCGCAATGGTGGAACTCGGTCTGGAACACCGTCTACTATTCGGTGATCTCGGTCTCGATCGAAACAAGCCTGGGTCTCGTCTTCGCCCTCGTTCTCAACGCCGAGTTCAAGGGGCGCGCCCTGGTGCGCGCGGCGGTCCTCATCCCCTGGGCGATCCCGACGATCGTCTCGGCGAAGATGTGGGCCTGGATGATGAACGACCAGTTCGGCATCCTCAACGACATGCTGATGACGATCGGCGTCCTGTCCGCCCCGGTCGCCTGGACGGCGACGCCCGAGACAGCGATGTGGGCCGTGATCATCGTCGATGTGTGGAAGACGACGCCGTTCATGGCGCTGCTCATCCTCGCAGGCCTGCAGATGGTGCCCGGCGATGTCTACGAGGCCGCCAAGATCGACGGCATCCATCCGGTCAAGGTGTTCTGGAAGGTGACGCTGCCGCTGATCCGGCCGGCGATCCTCGTCGCCGTCATCTTTCGCGCGCTGGATGCGCTGCGTGTCTTCGACCTCATCTACGTGCTGACGCCGAACAATACCGATACCAAGACGATGTCGGTCTTCGCCCAGGAAAACCTCTTCCAGTTCGACAAGTTCGCCTATGGATCGGCGGCCTCGACGCTGTTGTTCCTGGTGATCGCCTTCATCACCCTGTTCTACATCAAGGTCGCCAGACTGGATCTCGGGGGAGGACGCTGACATGCCGGTCGTCATCAAGCGCACCGCCTTTTACGCCCTCGTCGTCGCCATCGTCCTGTTCTCGATCTTCCCGTTCTATTACGCGATCCTGACCAGCTTCAAATCCGGTACCGCACTGTTCCGGGTGAACTATTTCCCGACGGATTTCTCGCTGGTGAACTATCGCGGCATCTTCGCGAGCGGCGAGTTTCCGACCAACATCCTCAATTCTGTCATCGTCGCCTCGGTCGTCGTGGCGATCTCGCTGTCCCTCGCGGTGACCGCCGCCTATGCGCTGTCGCGGATCAATTTTCGCGGACGCGGGCTGTTGCTTTTGACCATCCTCGCCGTCTCGATGTTCCCGCAGATCGCCGTGCTCGCCGGGCTGTTCGAGATGGTCCGCGTCACCGGCCTCTACAACACGCTGTTCTCGCTGATCTTCGCCTATATGATTTTCACCCTGCCGTTCACCGTCTGGGTGCTGACGACCTTCATGCGCGACCTGCCGATCGAGATCGAGGAGGCGGCGATCGTCGACGGCGCCTCGCCCTTCACCATCGTCGTCAAAGTGTTCCTGCCGCTGATGTGGCCGGCGCTGGTGACCACCGGGCTGCTGGCCTTCATCGCGGCGTGGAACGAGTTCCTGTTCGCGCTGACCTTCGTGTCCAACAACGACACGCGGACCGTGCCGGTGGCGATCGCGCTCTTATCGGGCGCCTCCGAGCAGGAAATTCCCTGGGGCACGATCATGGCGGCCTCCGTCGTGGTGACGGTGCCGCTGATCGTCCTGGTGCTGGTTTTCCAGCGCAAGATCATTTCCGGCCTGACCGCCGGCGGAGTGAAAGGCTGACATGCGGACGACGCGGCAGACTGACGATGCTTCCATGACGACCGATTGCGCGGATGCCTCGCCGAGAGCCGCCACGGCGGATCGCGACTGGTGGCGCGGCGCGGTGCTCTACCAGATCTATCCGCGCTCTTTCCAGGACTCCGACGGCGACGGCATCGGCGATCTTCCTGGCATCACCCGCCGGCTGGCCTATGTCGCCTCGCTCGGGGTCGACGGCATCTGGCTGTCGCCCTTCATGACCTCGCCGATGAAGGATTTCGGCTACGACATCTCCGACTATCGCGACGTCGATCCGCTGTTCGGAACGCTTGCGGATTTCGACGCGCTCGTCGCCGAGGCGCACCGGCTAGGTTTGAAGGTGGTGATCGATCAGGTGCTGTCGCACACCTCCGACCGCCACCCCTGGTTCGTCGAAAGCCGCCTGAGCCACGACAATTTCAAGGCGGATTGGTATGTCTGGGCCGATCCCAAGCCCGACGGAACCCCGCCGACCAACTGGCTGTCGGTGTTCGGCGGCTCGTCCTGGGAGTGGGACTCCAAGCGCCGGCAATACTACCTGCACAATTTTCTCGCCTCACAGCCCGATCTCAACTTCCACAACCTGGATGTGCGGGCGGCGCTGCTCTCCGACGTCCGCTTCTGGCTCGATCGTGGGGTCGACGGGTTTCGGCTCGATACGGCGAATTTCTACTTCCACGATCGCGAATTGCGGGACAATCCGCCGCTCGAGGCCGCGCTCCAGTCCGAGGTGATGGCCTCGCGCAACCAGCCCTACAATTGGCAGGCGCATATCTACGACAAGAATCGGCCGGAAAACCTCACCTTCCTGAGGGAGTTCCGGGCGTTGCTCGACGAATATCCGGCCGCCACCTCGGTTGGCGAGGTCGGCGAGCGCATCCACGGCGCCGAGTTGATGGGCGAATACACCGCCGGCGGCGACAAGCTGCATATGTGCTACGCCTTCGACTTCCTGTCGGGCCGGATGCCGGCGGTCGCCGATCTGACGGGCACGCTGCGGCGCTTCGAGGCGGCCGCGGCCGACGGCTGGGCCTGCTGGGCGTTTTCCAACCACGATGTCGAGCGGCACGCGACGCGCTGGGCCGAGGATCACCACGAGGCCGACAAGGTTCTGCGGCTGGCGGCCGGCGTCCTGTTGACGCTGCGCGGCTCGATCTGTCTCTACCAGGGCGAGGAACTGGGGCTGGTCGAGGCCGACATCGCCTATGAGGATCTGGTCGATCCCTACGGCATCAATTTCTGGCCGGAAGTGAAGGGGCGCGACGGCTGCCGCACGCCGATGGTCTGGGAGGCGGACGCGACCAATGCCGGTTTTTCGACCGGCAGGCCTTGGCTGCCCGTAGCCGCCGGGCACAAGGACCGCGCCGTCGATGTGATGGAGGCGGAGCCGGACTCGCTGCTCGACTTCTACCGGGAGTTCCTGCGCTTCCGGCGTGCCCATCCGGCGTTCGCCAAGGGTACGATAACGTTTCTGCCGTCGCCGCCGACGGTTCTGGCGTTCACGCGCGAGCATGACGGGGAGCGGCTCGTCTGCGCGTTCAATTTCGACGCCGATGCGACGCATTTCGATCTGCCGGTAGGCAGCGTTCCGACCGCGCTGTCCGGATATGGATTTTCAGGTGAGGCCGATGGGGCGACGATTCGCCTCGGCGGCTTCGACGGTTTTATCGGCAGGCTGTGAGGCAAGCGCGCGCGGCTGGAAGGGAGACAGGACCATGGCGAACCTCAAGCTGACCGGTATCAGAAAGGCCTACGGACAGGTGCAGGTCCTGCACGGTATCGACCTCGATATCGAGCCGGGCGAGTTCATCGTCTTCGTCGGCCCGTCCGGCTGCGGCAAATCCACCCTTTTGCGGGTGATCGCCGGTCTCGAGGACATCACCGGCGGAACGCTCGAGATCGACGGCGAGGTCGTCAATGGCCGGACCCCGAAGGAGCGCGGCATCGCCATGGTGTTCCAGTCCTACGCGCTCTATCCGCACATGAATGTCTACGACAACATGGCATTCGGCCTGAAACTGGAGAAAAACAACTCCAAGCAGGAGGTCGACCAGCGGGTTCGCGAGGCGGCGCAGATCCTGCAGATCGAGTCCTATCTCGACCGCCTGCCCAAGGCGCTTTCCGGCGGCCAGCGCCAGCGCGTCGCCATCGGGCGGGCGATCACCCGCAATCCGAAGGTGTTCCTGTTCGACGAGCCCTTGTCCAACCTCGACGCGGCGCTGCGTGTCCAGACCCGGATCGAGATCGCCCGGCTGCACGAGCGCATGGCCGGCACGACGATGGTCTACGTCACCCACGATCAGGTCGAGGCGATGACCCTCGCCGACAAGATCGTGGTTCTCAACCAGGGCCATGTCGAGCAGGTCGGATCACCGATGGAGCTCTACAATCGGCCGGACAATCTCTTCGTCGCCCGCTTCCTCGGCTCGCCCTCGATGAACATCCTGCCGGCGACGATCGAAGCGACGGGGCAGCAAACCCGGGTGCTGCTGACGGGCGGGCGCTCGGTGACACTGCCGATCGCCTCTCCACCCGACGCAATTGGACGCCCGGCCCATCTCGGCATCCGGCCGGAGAACCTCGTTTTATCCGACAGTCCGGACGCGCCGTTCAGCGGCGAGGTCATGCTGACGGAGTCGCTCGGCGAGGTCACGCTGGTCTATGTCGACATCGGTCGCACCGACGAGCCCTTCGTCGTCAAGCTGCCGGGGGAAGTGACGATCGCGCGGGGGACCACGGTGGCGTTGACGGCCGACCCCGACGCGATGCGGCTGTTCGGCGAAGACGGCAAGGCGATGCGAACGGCGCCGCAGCGCGTCGCCGCCTGACGGACTGACAAGGGACACCGCCGAAAGCGGCGATCCCGGTTTGCGTCAGAAGACGCTGGCGCCGTTGTCGGCGGTGCCGACCGCTGCCCGGAAGGCTCCGAACAACTCGCGCCCCAGCCCGTATTCGTTGCCGGATAAATCCGGCTTCGCCAACTCACGGGCGTCGAATTCCGCCGCGTCGACCAGGATTTCAAGCGTGCCGTTTTCGCCGTCGAGCCGAATCATGTCGCCTTCCTGGATCCGGGCGATGGCGCCGCCGGCCTTGGCTTCCGGCGTGACATGGATCGCCGCCGGCACCTTGCCCGAGGCGCCCGACATCCGGCCGTCCGTCACCAGCGCGACCTTGTGGCCACGATCCAAAAGCACGCCGAGAAGCGGCGTCAGCTTGTGCAGTTCCGGCATGCCGTTCGCCTGCGGTCCTTGGAAGCGGACCACGGCGATGAAATCCTGATTGAGGTCCCCGGCGTCGAATGCCGCCTTCAGATCGTTCTGATCGTGGAAGATTTTCGCAGGCGCCTCGACGAGGCGGCGCTCGGGCTTGACCGCCGAAACCTTGATCACGGCCTTGCCCATGTTGCCGGTCAGCATCCGCACGCCACCATTCGATGAAAACGGTTGATCGGGGGTGGTCAGCACCTTCGGGTCGCCGCTCTCCTTCGTTGCCGCCACCCGCGTCACGGATTGCCCATCGTCGGCGAGCCGAGCCTCGACCGCGTAGGCGCTCAAGCCGTGGCCCCAGGCGGTGCGGACGTCCTCGTGCAGCAGCCCCCGACCAAGGAGCTCGCGGATCAGGAATCCCATGCCGCCGGCGGCCTGGAAGTGGTTCACGTCGGCGAGGCCGTTCGGGTAGACCCGCGCCAGCAGCGGCGTTGCATCCGAGAGGTCGGAAATGTCCTGCCAGGTGAGCTTGATCCCGGCCGCCGCCGCCATCGCGACGAGATGCATGGTGTGGTTGGTGGAGCCGCCGGTGGCATGCAGGCCGACGACGCCGTTGACCACGGCGCGCTCGTCGACGACCAGCCCGGCCGGCGTGTATTCGTTGCCGAGCGCGGTGATGGCAAGCGCCCGCTTGGTCGCCTCCTTCGTCAAAGCATCGCGCAGCGGCGTGTTCGGGTTGATGAAGGAGGAGCCCGGCGTGTGCAGACCCATGATCTCCATCAGCATCTGGTTGGAGTTCGCGGTGCCGTAGAAGGTGCAGGTGCCGGGTCCATGGTAAGATCGGGACTCGGCCTCGAGCAGCTCGTCGCGGCCGACCTTGCCTTCCGCATAGAGCTGGCGGATGCGGCTCTTCTCGTCGTTCGGAAGCCCGGTTGTCATCGGCCCGGCCGGGACGAAGATCGCCGGCAGATGGCCGAAGGTCAGCGCCGCGATGGTCAGGCCCGGCACGATCTTGTCGCAGACGCCGAGATAGACGGCCGCGTCGAACATGTCGTGGGAGAGACCGACCGCCGCCGCCATGGCGATCACGTCGCGCGAGAACAGCGACAGCTCCATGCCGCCCTGTCCCTGGGTCACGCCGTCGCACATCGCCGGAACGCCGGAGGCGACCTGCGCGGTGGCGCCCATTTCGCGCGCCGCCTCGCGGATCAGTTCCGGATAACGTTCGAACGGTTGATGGGCCGAGAGCATGTCGTTATAGGCCGTGACGATGCCGAGATTGGGCGTCTGGCCGCCGGCAAGGCGGTCCTTGTCCACCGGACCGCAAGCGGCGAAGCCGTGGGCAAGATTGCCGCAGGACAGTGTCGAGCGCTTCGGCCCCTCGGCGCCCTTGGCGGTAATGCGCGCGACGTAGGCTTCGCGGGTCGACGCCGAGCGCTCGCGAATGCGATCGGTGATGGCTTCGATGCGAGGATCTGCGGTCATGGTCTCGACCTTCTTGGCAGGAGGAAGTCAGGGCGCCCAGAATACGTTCAGCGGCTCGGTCCGCCGCGCCCGCAGCACCGCACGAACCGGGAGGTCCATTGCCGCGCCGTCCTTGAGCGCCGTCTCATAGACAGCCAGCTTTTCCTCACCTTCGATATGGAGAGCGAGGAGGCGCGCGTCGACCAGCAGCGGCAGCGTCAGCGTCACGCGCGGTTCGCCGGCCCCCGGCGCGCGGATCGCGACGACCGGCTCGTTCGTCGCCATGTCGATCGCCTGGGCCAGATTGTCGGCGTCGGGGAAGAACGAGGCGGTATGGCCGTCGGCACCCATGCCGAGGATCGCCGCATCGAAGGGACGGGCCAGCCGCTGGAACCGCTCGCCGAGGTCGGTCAGCGCGTCTTCGGGCGTCGGCGCATCCATGTAGAGCGGCACGAAGCGCGCCTGCGCCGCGCCGTTCTTGAGCAGGTGTCGGCGTAGCATGGCCGCGTTCGACCGCTCGTTGGTTTCCGGAACCCAGCGCTCGTCGACCAGCGTGACGCGGACATTGCGCCAATCGATGTCGGCCTCGGCCAGGCGCTCGAAGAAACGCGTCGGCGTCGAGCCGCCGGAGACCGCCAGCGTCGCCGAGCCGCGCGTGGCGATCGCTCCAGCGAGCACGGCGGCGACGCCGGTGGCCAGCGCTTCGGCGAGCGCCTCGCGCGTTTGATAGCGATGCAGGACGGGAGTGGGGATCATCGCATCCATCAATAGGGCTCGTGCCAGGTGCGCCCGTCGCGTTCGATCAGCGCGACGCCGGAGGACGGCCCCCATGTGCCGGCGGTGTAACCCTGCGGCTTCATGCCCTTCTCCTCCCAGGCATCGAGGATCGGGTCGACCCACTTCCAGGCGGCCTCGACCTCGTCGCGTCGCATGAACAGCGTCTGGTTGCCGCGAATGACGTCCATCAGCAACCGTTCGTAGGCGTCAGGATTGCGCACACGGAACGACTCGGCAAAGCTCATGTCGAGCGGCACATGGCGTAGCCGCATGCCGCCCGGGCCAGGGTCCTTGATCATCAGCCATTGCTTGACGCCCTCGTTGGGCTGCAGGCGCATGACCAGCTGGTTCTGGACGATATTGCCGGCGGCTCCGGCGAAGATCGAATGCGGGATCGGCCGGAAGGTGACGACGATCTCCGACATGCGTTCCGAGAGCCGCTTGCCGGTGCGCAGATAGAACGGCACGCCGGCCCAGCGCCAATTGTTGATCTCGGCCTTGATCGCGACGAAGGTTTCGGTGTTGCTCTCGCCATTGCCGAGATCGTCGAGATAGCTCTTGACCGCGGCCCCGTCCGAAGCGCCCGCCTTGTACTGGCCCCGCACGGTGCGGCTTTCGACATTCGAGGCGTCGATCGGGCGCAGCGCGCGCAACACCTTCAGCTTTTCGTCGCGCAGCGCGTCGGCATCGAGGGCCGCCGGCGGCTCCAGCGCGACCAGGCACATCAGCTGGACGATATGGTTCTGCACCATGTCCCGCAACGCGCCCGACTTGTCGTAATAGCCGGCGCGGCCTTCCAGCCCGACCGATTCGGCGACGGTGATCTGCACATGGTCGATATGCGCCGAATTCCAGATCGGCTCGTATAGGGCGTTGGCGAACCGCAGCACCATCAGGTTCTGCACGGTTTCCTTGCCGAGATAGTGGTCGATGCGGAAGACCTGCTCCTCGGTGAAATGATCGGCGATAATCTGGTTGAGTTCGCAGGCTGATTTGAGATCGCGACCGACCGGCTTCTCGATGACGAGCCGCATGTTCGAACTCGACAGGCCCTTTTCGCCGATCTGCCTGGCGAAATCGGCGAACAGCGAAGGACCGACCGCCAGATAAAAGGCGCGAATGCGGTCTTCGCCCGCCTCGTCGAGCAGGGCGCGCAATTCGTCCCAGCCTTCGTCGGCGCGCGCGTCGACCTTGCGGTAGTGGAGCCGCGACAGGAAGCGGTCGACCGATACCTGATGCATGTCGGCTGCGTCGACGTGCTTGGCGAGGGCCTGGCGGGCGAAGGCGCGGTAATCCTCGTCGGATATCTCGCTGCGGGACGCGCCAATGATGCGCGAGGCGTCGGGTATCTGGCCATCATGATCGCGATGGTAAAGGGCCGGCAGCAACTTGCGCTCGGCAAGGTCACCATTGCCGCCGAAAACGACATAGTCGAATGGCTCGACGGGTATGATCTGGCTGGACATCGCTCGTCTTTCTGTCGCGGAGGGCCGACATCGGCCGCGCACGCGATCTGCTTAGTCTAATCGATTGAATTTTTCCATACCCCGGAAAAATTCAATCCCCGTCTTATTGGCGCGCGCTCATCGCTCATCGCTCATCGCTCCTCGCTCGTCCTTGCGACGCGCGGCGGCGCGCGCGATCGCCTCCACCACCTCATGTCCGGCAAATGGCTTGCGGATAGCCTCGACTTCGGGAGGGTTGTCTTCGGGCAATTCCAGTCGCTCCCCGTAGCCGGTGACGAAGACGAAGGGGATGTTCTTGCGGTTGAGCGGTCCGATCAGGGAAAAGCTGGTTTCAGCGCCGAGATTGACGTCGAGCAGCGCCACATCGAAAGTCTCGCTCTCGATGAGCTGGCGGGCCTCGGCAAGGTTGGCGGCCGTGAAGACCCTCTCCATGCCATTGTCGAGCAGCAATTGCTCGGTGTCGAGCGCAATGATGACGCTGTCCTCGACGATCAGGCAACTCAAGCCGTCCAACGTCACGGTCCCGCTCGTCGGGGCCGTTTTCGACTGTGGTGTCGCCTCGCTCGGGGTTTTCCGGTCGCCACTGTCCAGGTGGAAGGCCGAAGCCGGGAACAGGAAGCGTGCGGTCAGACCTGACTCTGGGTAAGCTACCTCGGCCTCGCCGCCGAGATCGTGGGGAATCGCGCGCTCGATGATCGTCGAGCCGAAGCCGCGGCGCGTGGGCGGCGAGACCACCGGCCCCTCGCTCTCGTGCCAGCGAAGCTCGCATGAGCCATCTGCCGCGATCGTCCAGCCGGCGCGCACGATCCCTTTCGTATCGGAGAGTGCGCCGTATTTCGCCGAATTGGTCACCATTTCGTGGAACACCAGCGCCAGGGTGGAAAAGGCATTCGCCTCGATAAAGATATCCGGCCCCTCGAGATGAACGCGACCGGCGTTCCGCCCGACATAGGCCTGCACTTCGGTCTGGATGATGTCGCCCAGTCTTTGGGCGACGTAGGTTTGGCGGGTGATCTGGTCGTGGGCCCGCGCCAGCGCCTGGATGCGCCCGCCAATGATGCCGCCGAACTCCTCGACCGAAGCGGCTCCCGCCTGGCTTTGCCCGACCAAGGCGCGGATCAGGCTGAGAATGTTGCGAACCCGATGGTTGAGTTCGGCGATGACGAATTCCTGATGTTGGGTCGCAACGTCGCGGTGGCGCTCGTTTTCCTCGTTGAAATGCAACAGCACTTCCAGAAGTGAAACCCGCAGAGCCTCCGCCCGCTTCAGCTCCGACTCCGTCCAGCTACTACTCCTGCCGACCACCGACTCCTTCCAGACCTCGAAGCTCTCGCGTGGGGTCAGCCTTGGCCCGTTCGGCCCCATCACAGTCTGCTTCTTGGTGGGATTGCCGGCCCAACTGACGGTCTGGACGATCTCCTTGCGGAAGAAAAGAAGATAATCCCGCGGTCTGCGGGAAAGCGGGATCGCCAGCATGCCGGCTGCCCGATCTGTAAAAGCGGCGGCGTCCGGAGAGACCTCGCCCAGCCGGTCGCTCGCATAGACCTTGCTGGCGGAGGCACGATTGAGGAATCGCGCGAGTTGGGCGATCTCCTGCTGGTTTGGGCACTGACCGAAGGCTCGGGCCTCGTCCTCCGCCCAGACCGCCAGCCCGTCGCAGGCGATGAAGTCGCGCCACTCGTCGGCATGGTCGGCGAGCGCCGTGATCGAGGGCGTCGTCGCGACGAGTTTGCCGATGTAGCGATCGTGGAGATTGCGCGCGGCCTCGTCGGCCTCACGCCGCTCCCTGTGAATCCGGCCCTCGATAACGAAGGAGGCCATCTGGCCAAAGAGTTCGATGGCGCTTCGCAACTCCATGGGCAGGTGCCGCGCCGCGTAGTGATGCAGCGCGAACAGGCCCCACAGCTTGCCGTCGATCACGATCGAGATCGACATGGAGGCCGAAATCCCCATGTTCTTCAGGTATTCGACGTGGATCGGCGAAACTGCCCGCAGCAACGAGAGCGAAAGATCCAGCGGTCGCCCCTCGGGGCTGAGGGCGGGCGTGATCGCAACCGGTTCGGCATCGACATTGGCGATGATGCGGATCTGATTACGGATATAAAGCGCGCGCGCCTGCTGCGGAATATCGCTTGCCGGATAATGGAGGCCGAGAAACGTCTCGTAGCCGCCACGCACTGATTCGGCGATGACAGCACCGGCACCGTCATCATGAAATCGATACAGCATGACCCGGTCGAACCCGGTCACGGCCCGCAATTGTCGTACGCATTCGCGATAGAGCGTTTCCAGATCGGGCGCTTTCTGGATGCGCAGTATCATTGCTTTGACGAGGGCGCCGGAATCGGCCGAGCGTCGCGCGGAGGCCGGCTCCATCTCCAACACGATTGAATCGCCTGATCGGTGGATGGCGACATCGAAATACTGGCCGTTCTCAAACACATCGATCGCGAAGAGTCGCTCCGAGCCGTCATTGTTCGACAGCACTTGCAGGCGTCCCCGCACCGCGTGCATCGTCGATGCTGGCAAGATGGTGACGAGCGGCACGCCGAGAAGCTCGTCCGCCGATTTGCCGACAAAATCGCCGATATTGACCGACGCGTGCCGGACCATCCAGTCGGCGGTGGCCGCGATCAGAAAGCCGAATTCCTGGATGCGACCCAGCAGATGAATGGGCTCGCGATCGCAGTTCGACAGATCGACCTGAAACGGAACAGCGGCGTCGGTGGTCACGATGGGACGTTCCCGTCTTTGGATGGGTGTGGGAAGCCGGCGAGGGCGGCCTCGAATAAGGCGAAAGCGGCATTCGCGGCTGCAAGCGCGCGGGCGCGATGGGGCGCGGCGTATATAGCGACCGACAGGTCGTCCATCCGGTCCCGGAAACCGTCGGCGAGTGCCGCCGCCTCCAGATAGGCGGTCGAAACTCCCGGCCATCGCCGGGCATTCCCGCGTGCCAGGAAATCGCGATGGATGAACCGGGCTCCGAGCCGCGACCCATCGAGAACATAGGCAATGCCCGCCGCCTCCGGGAGCCCGACGGGGCGAACGGGGAAGGGGATAGTGGCGGCCGGATGCAATCCCATTTGCCGCATGTCCGATGCCAGCGCCGGCAGCAGGATCGTCCGCAAGTTCGAGCCGATCGTCGCGTCGAGCCCCGCATGTCCGTCGAGAAGCGGTTCCAGGGCCGAATGCGCGGCATGATTCATGGCGATAAAACGTTGATAGAGGCCGGGATCCGAGGCTTCGGTCATGCCCTCGAAAATCCGGTCGAGGGCAGCATGGCGATCCGTGGTTCCGGAGCGTAGCAATTGTCTCAACGACGGGGCCGACGATCGTCCGTCGGATGGTCCGTCCAGGGGGCTTGCGAGCGCGGCATCAGTCATGTTGCATTCGGGTATCGTCCGGCTGGGATTGAGCTTACGGCGGCGTAACGTCAACCCTAGAGCATCCGGCGAATAATTTGAATCGACGGGTTCCCATTTGATGTTCGGTTTGATTCTCTGTGAGCAGGAGGTGCTTCATGGGAAAGGCTGTTTCATCAGATTTG